>JALXBG010000156.1 GCA_026991605.1 Sulfurovum sp. | reverse complement strand
GTTCAGCCTGTGTATAGCCGGCTAGTTTAAAAAAGATTGGATTGGCGTAGGTGATATCGCCTTTCTCATCACCTTTTGAAACGATAATGTCTACATTTGTGACTGGATGTTCTACATCTGTTGGGGTAATACCCATAACTTAACTCCTTTTAAATAATTGCATCTTATAAAATCAATACTTTAAAAGAATGCATTTTAGCCTATACAGCACAATATACTAATGACAATCAATAACATATATAATAAGTAAGAAAAAGTTTATAGTAGAATACTATGGCAACCCGGCTATCCCTATAATAAAGACCCGTGGCTTTCCGTCCCTATTTCACAATAGGTTTGGCTTTTTCAATGAAGATATATTGAATTATTATAACATAGATTTATCTTAACTTTCGCACCTAAACCCAAGCATTTTCTGAGTAACATCCTGTAATACAGCGATGATACTCATTAAATCCTCATTCCTATTTACAACATCTTCAATTTTAGCTATCTCATCTAATATAATAATGAATGTCTGCATAGCAATAGCCAAGGTATGAAGCTCACACTCTAAATCCTTAAACAAGCCACCAATAGTCTTGGGTTCATTAGAAATTCTGTTGATATAGCTGACAATGTTATAAGTAAAAAAAGAGAGTGTGATTCTAGCTACTAGAGCTTCATAAATTCTATTCTCTTCCTGCCCAAACCCAAAGTGCTGACGGAGTTCTTTATAGCCTTGCTCTATGTCCCATCTTCTTTTGTAAGTCTCTATAATATCTTCATCATTTATCTCTAAATCTGTAGAGACTATGGGTATAAGTTTCTCTTTTGTTTTGATAAAAACTATTTTTAGTTTACCAGCATTTTTATGTTCAACCACTACAGAGAAATAAGTGAACTTTATCTTCTTACCATACGTCCCTTGCTTTGCAGTTTTATGTGCCTTGGCTTTGTTGTATATGGAATCAAGGGTCTTCTCTTTGCCTATGAAGTTCCATATCTTATTGTTGTTGGCTATGCGTGATATGACTTTAAGTCCTAGTGTATTCATTTCCTTGATAAACACAGGTTTGCTATACCAAAGTCCACAAGTAGGTAATCAGCGTAAATACCATTGTTTACAGCACGTTTAACCATATCTATGGCTATTTGTGACTTACCTTTCATCGTCTCTAGTCTTCTCTTATGGGCATTTGTTCTTTGGTCTACTTTGTTTGTGAAATTCCCTATGGCTACTCTTGCGTATTTGTTCATGGCTATGGTGAAATCTAACATAAAGTTTGAGAATCCATCACTGTAGTTGAGAGAGACTACATTGATGCCTCTGATGGTTCTTTTTTCCTTATTGCTCCATAACTTATCACAAGAACCTTCTACATTTTTCCCTACCTTATCTTCTACTGTGTCATCAAGTATAAGCACCTTAATAGCCTTAGCATCTTGTACTTTATGCAGGCTAGACAATATCTTCGCAACAGACAGGCTCAATAGGCTTCTCCAATTATAGGTGCTATTGGAAAGTAGCCTATAGTAGACATCTTTTTTTAGGCTATCATTACTTTGTTTCATAAAGGTGGACATCTTTTTATTCATGACCAGCATATAGACAAAGTGTAGTAATACCATATGCACAGCAACACCATCTTTTTTAGTGAAGTTACTTTTACTGAGGATAGTTTTGAGATTTAACAACTTCATTGTTGTATAGATTGGATTCTTGAGTTTATCGTTGATGATGTTTATGATTTGTATTTCTATAGACACTTTTTACCCTCTTGTTTGGAAGGTGTATTATAGCTAAAAGTACGGTATATAGGGCTTTTTTTGGGTATCTTTTTCATAAGTATTTAGCATTGTCAAGGCCAATGAGGTAATTGGTATATTCATACGTGACTAAGGGTTCTTTGGAAGATATTTGTGTATTATTTAGGTGCGAAAGTTAAGATAGATTTATTTTATAATCAAGTTTATAACTTATATAAAACTACTATAAATACAACCCCGATCCTATCACTTTATAACGTATAGGCTCTTCAAACACATCATCTAAGGTGACACCACCTATCATGCCTACAGGATGTTTAGAGTGCTTTGCAGCTTCTATGAGTGCTTTCCCACCTACATTGGCTTCAGTCTTCGTATGTGTCACTCTATACGCTCCTAAACCTATGTAGTCAAGGTTGAGTGTATTGGCTTCAAGTATCTCCTCTTTATTATGCGTAGAGAGTCCCAGAACTTTTCTACCTATCTTTCGGCGTATCTGTTTGACAGCCTCAGCCAAATCATTACTATAGGCACGAATATCATCCTGCCCTATGTGTAAACCATCTGCATAGCCTATGAGTTCAATGCTGTCATTGATAATGAGTGTGCCATCATACTGTTCTCTAATAGTCAGTAAATCAGCTTTTTTTTCTTCTAAAGAAGCAAGTTTATTACGGTATTGAAGTATAGGAATATTATGAAAAGTTTTTAAATATTCTAAATGAGAAAGAAGGGAGACACCTTTGTTACCCAGTGTCTCTTTATCTACTAAAGCGTAAATTTGTGTAGCGATTAGCTTGCCTTTTTGTTAAAAAGTTTAAAGAGGTCGGCCAGCGTTTGGTGCATGTCTCCACGGTCAACTATCATGTCGATGAGTCCATGTTCAAGCAGGAACTCTGAACGCTGAAAACCTTCTGGAAGGTCAACTCCAACCGTTTGCTTGATAACTCTCTGTCCTGCAAATCCAATGAGTGCCCCCGGTTCTGCCATGATAATATCACCCAGCATCGCAAATGACGCCGAAACACCACCCATCGTAGGGTCTGTTAAGATAGAGACAAAAGGAAGTCCTTTTTGGTGCAGTCTGTTCAATGCTGCTGATGTTTTAGACATTTGAAGAAGTGCATAAGTACTTTCTTGCATTCTAGCCCCACCTGAAGCAGAAACGATAATATATCCACATCCTTTTTCTATCGCTCTTGTGATACCACGTACGATTTTTTCACCTTCAACTGACCCAAGACTTCCACCCATAAATGAGAAGTCAAACACAGCGATTTCTACAGGCTCACCACCAATAGTACAAGAACCACTCATCACAGAAGATGTTTTACCTGTTTTAGCTTTGGCTTCTTCCAAACGTTTTTTGTATGATTTTTTATCTGAAAACTTTAGTGGATCTACAGGAGCCAAATTATTATCCATCTCTACAAACGAATCTTCATCTACAATAGACGCAATACGTTTTTCTGCAGAGATACGGAAATGGTGATTACATTTAGGACAAACATTCTGCTTTGCTTCTACCTCTTTGTAATACATAAGTGAGGTACATTTAGGACATTTTATCCATTGATTTTGTGTCTCTTCTTTTGTTGCCTCAGTTTTCATACTTCCAAAAATACTACCAAACATTTTCTTCTCCCAAAATTTATTATTATATGATTCTATAATTCTTTTATTAATTGTTCTATTTTATGTGCGACTGCTTTTTCTTTTGATACTATAACATAATCCTCTTCAACAATCACTTCAAGCCCTTCACAAAGTGCCAATCCTGCTGCAAAATCATAAATACGAAACGTGCCCATATAGAGTACATAATTGACTGAACGTGCATAAGCTAAAGAGAGTGCTATGGCTCCAGGTGCTCTGAATTTGAGTTTTTCTTTATCTAAGAGTGCAACCAAAGTAGGATTTGCATAGGCTTTTTCAAAGAGTCCTACTTCTGCATGTGGTGCAGTATGTGGGGTGTGAAATTTGGGAGAAAAAAGCTTACCTTGTTGTATGCCATCTGCTACAGTCGTGAAAAATATATCACTATTGCCAAGGTTACAGACGATGGCTGCATCTAACAATCCCTCTTCATTTATTTTCGCTACAGAAGTACCATAAAAAGGGAAAAGGGAAAGTGCATTGGCAGAGCCATCTATAGGGTCAATAATGATTTTAGCTTCACCTTTTCCAATGATACCTGACTCTTCAGACTCTATCTGACCAAAGGAGCCTAAATGCTTGACAAAGATAGCCTCAGCCATCAAGTCAAGTTTGGAACTCACATCTCCACCTGCACCAATTTCAGTTTTTTCAAACCACGAGGCATCAAAACCATCTTGTATGGCTTCTTTTATCTCTTCATTGGCTTTAATACAGGCTTTTATGAAATTAGTCATTATTTCCCTTCATTATTTCGCATAGAATTATACAACATAATTCATATCATCCCCAAAGTTATGTTCATACGCTAAACTTCCATCAATTTTAATCTGCAATGACAAATTAGCTGAAACATATTCAGCTTTGATTTTAAATGTTACCGTTTTACTTTCTAAGGAAACTTGTAGTGCTTCTTTTTTGTAGCTTTGTTTTGTATCGTTATTTGTAATTTTAAATACAAAATCAAATTTATCACTTGTTGCTTTTGAAAAAGTAATACTAAATATATCATCTATGAGGCGTACAGTCTCTATATAAAATCTATCTGCATAAAATAGTCCATTAGTTCGTATTCGTATTTTTTGTTCTAGCTTCTGCTTCATATTAGCATCTAAATGATGTAATAAAGTCTGCTTTTCAGCCTCTGAACGTACACAAACATATTTTAAATAATCATAGATATTTAATGCGTTGGGTATTAACCCTTCAGCATGCCTACAGTAGGTTATGTGTCTGGGGTTAGCTTCTTGGTGTGTTGACCCTCTGTGGTAAATATATTCAAATTCTAACGCATTTAAAGCTTCTACATCATCATAAATATCTACCCCACTAGATGCAATGTTCCCAGAGCTAAATTGACTGTCTTCCCTAGAGAGTAGTTTAACAAAATCAAATAACAAAAATACTGGCACAGGACAATGTGCGTTATGTTGTATAGTATTCTTAGCCTTAAAACCCTCATTATGGTACTGTGTTGGGGTTAATGCACCAAAATAAAACCTTACATAATCTTTAGCATTTAAGCCTGTATTGCCTATGACATCATCATCTGCATTGTCATTTTGCATGAGTCCAAGCTCTACTGCTTTGTTACGGCTGTAGAGTTTACCAGTATTTAAAACAGAGATGATGTTTGAAATATCACTATAGTGAAAAAGGAACTTATGCCACCAACTTTGATACCCTACATTAAACTTGGCAGAGAGTTGTGCTTGAAACGCTTCTACAAAAGCTTGTCTGTTCATGTTATGCTACATCACCAAAGAGTATAGTATCTTCTTCTTTTACAGGTTGCTTATGAGAGAGTAGTCTTACTGCCATTTGGGCATTATCATCTCCTATTTCCGTCATCGTCAAGTAGTCCAACTCAGCTAAAAACATCATTACATATTTTGCATGCATCGCCAAGTCAGAAGAGAGCATTTTAGCTTCAAGTATGCCGTTTACTCTGAGTGATTGCCATATGCCTGTTAAGGCTATGGTGTCTAAACAAAGTTTTATATCTTCATGTTCTAAACAAAACAACTCTTCCTCTTCGGTTTTCTCTATGGTTACGGCTATTTCCATATTATCATAGGTAAGGGTATTGATAAGCCCTGCATACCTACGCTTGAGATCTGCGATAAATTCTATGCTAGAGAGGTAGTTTGGTTCGTTATGTAACCATGCGTCTACCTCTGACTGATTGTAATGCTCTGGTTTATAGGCATCTTGTTTGGCAATATGTATATATGTATCTATAGGTAAATTTTTAAGGTATCTTTCCATGAGTGGTTTTACTTCATCTTCCCATGACAAGCCACCGTTACCACAGCCCAACATAGGAAATGCTATAGACTGCACACCAAGTCTCTCATAGTTAGCGACAAACTTTTGAAGCCCCTGTTCTATGTATTCTAATTTAGAGGGGCTTCTCCAGTTGGCTTTGGTAGGGAAGTTTAGTACCCATTTATTGGGTGTTTTATAGACTTGTAGTTTACCAACACTAAGCAACCCCTCTTCACAAAATTTCTGATAGCTCTCAAACATATCGGGGTAGATACGCTTAAACTCTTTAGCAAGTCCTTTACCCATGACCCCTACAGTGTTGACTGTATTGACAAGCACCTGTGCATTGGACTCAAAAATGTTAGTGCGTACATAGGTTATCATATTTGCTCCTCAGTAGGGTTATTATACCCTATTTCACCCTTGCTTGAAACATCACGCCCCTCCACCAAAGCCACCTCCTCCTCACTAAGCCCATAAAGTGCATACACCATTTGGTCTATCTGCGCTTCTAGCTCTGTGGTATCTTTGTTTTGTTTTTTTAGGGTGATGATTGTATCGACCAAAGCATCAAACTTATCTGTATTTTCAGGAGCATACAGAGGTATTTTCATAAACTGGTTTTTGTCTATCTGTAACAAATCGCCAGTATGTTTAAGTCTTTCAGTCATATAGAAGTACATCAAGTTTGAGTTAAGCAGTGCAGTGATGTATTTGAGACTGACACGGTTTGATTTGATAAAAAATAAATTTCTTGAACCATAAAAGAGCTTATCTGTATATGTAAAACTTTTACCCTTTGTTCGAGATGCAAAAATAATTTTCGCACCCTCTTTAAAAAAACTTTCGTCTCTTTCTCTGTGGAGATAAAAATATGGTTTGTTTGGAGTCTTGTAATTTATTTTCTTTTGTATTAAATCATCTTTTGTAGGTTTAAAGAAAGTTTCTATATTTGGAAAATCTTCAATTTTCTTATCTTTAAAGTTGTGTTTGGCTATATAACAGATATATTTTTGGGTATCAGGTGTATAGTACCTTCCTGTACTTGTATGAAGCATCTTAAAATATGATTTTTCTTTTTCATCAAAGGCTTCTAGTTCTTCAGGTGAGACTATAAATGCTTTATCTGGACCACCTATGATACCTTGGATTATCTCCTCTTTTTCATCAAAAGTAAAGTTACTTTTTTGACTAATCATATGGAGTATGGCTTCATTTTCAGAAGATGAAAAACTCAAGTTTTCTTTTTCATCATAGGCTCTAGGGAGTAATTTTTTACCCATTTTTACATCTTCACATTTATCTTTTACTTTAAGGTGTTGTGCAATGTTTTCTAATGGAAGTTTTGATGTATATTTAAGATATTCCATTTGATGTTCGCTGCCCTTGCTGTTTTTTTGAAGTAAAAATATCATCGTCTGCTGTGCTGCTTCTTCAAATACCATATTGACCCCAAAGTCTATAATCTGCTTTATAGATGTATAGTCATATATATTTCTACGCATATTGGATGCACTTGCACTATCTAGCCATTGATTTTTGGCTATGAAACTCATATAGCCATCTTGTTTAGCAATTTCTATAGCCTTACAGGTAAACAGATGCCAAATGTCCGTTTTTCCTTGGTAACAAGGCATATCGTGAAGACCATTAAAAGCTTCCTTGTTGTCATCTTCCATAATATACGGTGGATTCCCAATCACCACATCAAACCCCACAAAGTTCCCCTCCACATCCAACACTTCAGGAAACTCAAAACGCCACTCAAAGGCATTTTCATAAATCTTGCCTTTTTCTATCTCTTCTATGGCAAGGGTCGCTTTGACAACTTTGTCCAACAGCTTAGCTTTCTCTTTTTTCTTAGCAGTAGAGAGTTCTTCTTCAAAGAGATTGCCATGATACCCATAGTTAAACTCCAAAGCATCAAGTTGCATATCACGCTTTAGTCCATCCATGCCATACTCTTTCACATACTTGCCTAGCACTTTTTTGTAGGTCTCTGTTTGTGTCCACTGTGCTTTAAGTGTAAGTCCAAACATACCCTTGACATCCTCTATAGCAGAGCGTATATCTTCTTTAGAAGAGAGGAAGTTGCCCTCTTTATAGTCTTTGACTGAAGCTTTGTAGCGTTCTATGGCGTGTTTGATGTGGGGTATGTCTATCTCATCATCTAGTCCATAACGGCTTATGAGTGAGTTACCTACTTTGATGTTGATGTCAATATTTGGCATAGTAACCAAACTACCATCATCATAATAAGAGTTTTTAAGCAGTTCTATCCAGAGTCTAAGCCTCGTAATTTGGGCTGAGTTGGGGTTGATGTCCACCCCAAAAAGTGAGTTTTCTATGATTTTTTGTTTTTCACTAAAGAGCATCTGCTGAATGCGTGTTTTTTCTTTGGAGTTTCGCTTGTACTCAAATATCTCACCCTCATCATCTCTCACTATAAGCTCATCATTTTCTACGATAAGCGTATACTTAATACGCATACCATCTTCATCATAAAGAATTTTAAGATAACTTTTAATCTCTAATATAGTATTGAGTGAAGAAACCAGAAAGTGTCCACTACCTACTGCTGGGTCACAGATAGTCAAAGAATCTATAATCTCATTAGCTTCTTTTTTGTCTTCTATCTCATTGTATACATCAAGAATACTAGCACATTTCCAGCCCTTAGTTTGGTTAAACTTCTCTACTATAGACTTGGTGATGGTCTCTTTAGACATATACATCGTGATGAAACTAGGTGTATAGAAGCTTCCATCTTTGTAACCGTTGAGCTTTTCAAATATCAGCCCCAGCACAGAAGCATTGATGAGAGACTTAGACTCACTCACAAGCTCTTCGCTCCCCTCACTGGAGAAATCATAGGCATCTAAAAATTCAAAGAGATAGTGAAGCATATTGACCTCACCCTCTTTTCGCTTGCTGTGGGCATCTTTGAGTACCGTTTTAGCGTAGTATGGCATAAGGCAATCATCTTGCAAGGTAGCAATAGTCAAAAACTTCTGTTCAAATGCATGTGGCTCAAAGAGCGAAGAGTTTAGGTACGGCACATAGTCAAACTCTCTATGCCCCCTATTGTGAGGTTTTTTAGCCAATATATCAAAAAAGAGCATCTCCAATCGGTCAAAATCTTTTATCTTGTCTGCATTTAAAAAAGCGTACTCGCTAGAGTCATTCCACTTGATGAGCTGAGACTCTAAAAGCTTTAAAAAGAGTATACGGTTTATCCATATAATCATAAGCCGTATGACTGACTCAAAATCTGTAGGTTTATCATACTGCACAAGCTTTTGAACGATGTTTTCATACAATGCCCCACTGTGCTTCGCTTTAGCTCTTTGTATAACTTTCTTACCACCACTTTTGACCTCTTCTAGTCCCAAGAGATAGAGTAGCTCGGCATAGAATGCTTTGTTAAGTGTATTGGCATCATTGGGGTTAAACGCTTTAAGTAGTGTATCTTTAGAGAGGAGTTTATATAGAGCAATATTCTCTTTTTCACTTCTTTTATCTCGCAAGTCAAAGTAGGCACACGCTATGACCTTGTCGTCTATAAGGTTTTCTTTCATCGTCTCTATATGTGTAGAAACCATAGCATAGAAATCTTCAGTCCTGTTGCCCAGTACAGAAGGGTCTTTTACGCTGTTAAATATCTTTTTTATTTCACTGTTTTGCCAAAACAATCTCTCAAAATCTTTGGCATCAAAAACAAACCAGTTATAGAAATCTGTGATGATAATATGATAAAGTGTTTTATTGCCTGCGTAGCGTTCTCTCATAAAGTAGAGTATCGCTTCATGTAAAGCTTTTTTGTTGATGTCACTCTTGGTTATCATAGCGGATGATTCGTACACTTTGGCTTCTATGATGACAGAGGGACTATGCTCCAACATAAGAGCCAAGTCCATACCACTCTGTCCTTTTTGTGAGTAACTTTGTGCATTATAGTCAAGGGCTTCAAAGTAAGGTTTGAGAGCATTTGAAACGATATTTGGCTCTGACTGTTTGGCGATACGTTGTTTCTCTAGTTCAGCAAGATAACTTTGCGTAGCCTCATTAAAGTTAGCCATTTCTAAAGTAGTCACACTTTTTTTTGACAATAAAGAGCTAATAAATTTTCTTGGCTTTTTAATCTCTAGTTTCAACATATAACTTAGTCCTTACATAAAATTAAACACAACAACTTCAAAAACGTACTACAGAGAACCTACTCCCCTTTTTTATCAGCTGCAATAGTTGGCTTCACACCACGAGGGGCAACCATCCAGAACTTACGTATTTCTGTTCTAAAATTTTCTAAGATATGTGTCGCTCTTTTTGAGCCTGTTTTTGCTGCATAGTCTTTTAACAATGCTTTAAGCTCAAACATCTCCGTATCCCACTCATCAGTGTCGATGCGTAGTGCTTCAACTAGCTCAGGGTTTACTTTTTCATAAAAGTTCCCATCTAGGTCATATACAAATGCTTTACCACCTGTCATCCCTGCACCAAAGTTCACTCCTGTTTTACCAAGGATAGCGGCAACCCCACCTGTCATATACTCACAAGGATGATCACCTGTACCCTCTACCACCGTAGTCGCTCCAGAGTTACGTACACCAAAACGCTCACCTACTTGACCATGGATATACAATGTACCACCAGTTGCACCATAAAGACACGTATTACCACCAAGAGCAAATTCATGCCCAGCTTTATCGGCAGTGATGACGATTTGACCACCGTTCATCCCTTTACCGATATAGTCGTTTCCTGCACCCTCAATGTTAATGTTGATACCCTTAGACATAAATGCTCCCAGTGATTGACCTGCAGTACCTTTCATATTCAGAGTAATCGTCCCTTCAGGAAGACCAGCATTGCCATGTAGTGCTGCTATCTCACCAGAGATACGTGTTGCAAAACTTCTATTTAGGTTAGAAATTTCTTTGTTTAACACGACAGGCTTTGACGGGTCTTTAATCGTTGGCATAAGCTCTTTGACTATCTCTTGCTCATACTCATTTTGGTCGTATGGTTCGTTAGATGTTACTTGACAAGTATTCACACCATCAAGTTTGTAAAGCATCTCTTTAAAGTTAAACTTCTTGGCAAACGCATCATCTATCACTTCAAGCAACTCATTTTTACCGACAATCTCTTCAAGTGACGTGTAACCAAGCTCTGCAAGAATTTCTCTTACTTCAGTTGCGATGAGTGTAAAGTAGTTGACAACTTTTTGTACATTACCCGTAAAACGTTTACGCAAATGTGGATCTTGTGTTGCAACCCCAACACCACAGGTATTTAGGTGACATACTCTAAGCATAATACACCCTACAAGTACAAGTGCACCCGTACCAAAAGCATACTCTTCTGCACCAAGTATGGCTGCTTTAACGACATCTAGACCCGTTTTAAGTCCGCCATCAGTCTCTAGAGTTACTTGTCCTCTAAGGTTGTTGGCTTTAAGTGCATTATGTGCTTCTATAAGTCCGAGCTCCCAAGGGTTACCAGCAAATCTGATAGACCCAATAGGTGCTGCACCTGTACCACCATCTGCACCGGAGATAATAATCTTATCTGCATAGGCTTTAGCCACACCTGCTGCGATGGTTCCTACACCTGCTGTAGATACCAGTTTTACCGCGATTCTAGCATTTGGATTAATCTGCTTTAAATCAAAAATTAACTGTGCCAAATCTTCGATAGAGTAGATATCGTGGTGTGGTGGAGGTGAAATCAATGTGACACCTGGCTTTGTAAATCTAAGTGATGCAATAAGTGGTGAAACCTTAGATCCGGGAAGCTGTCCACCCTCACCTGGTTTTGCACCTTGTGCTACTTTTATCTGTATCTCTGTTGCAGAGCGTAAATACTCTGGTGTCACACCAAAACGTCCAGAGGCGACCTGTTTGATGCTAGAGTTCTTCTCTGTACCATAACGTGCAGGGTCTTCTCCACCCTCACCTGAGTTTGACTTCGCACCTATTTGGTTCATCGCTACTGCCAATGTCTCATGTGCCTCTTGTGAGATAGAGCCCATTGACATGGCAGCAGTTGAAAAACGTTTAAAAATAGCACTCAATGGTTCTACTTCATCAATACTGATAGAGCTTCTGTCACTGTTTAGCTCATAGAAGTCACGAATAAACTTTTTATCACGTTTGTTGACAAGGTGCATCACCGCTTTGTAGTCTTCCCAACTACCAGATTCAGCGGCCTTTTGTATAGCTGAAATAGTAGGACGAGAGAAGTCATGGAACTCTTCTCCACGTCTGTACTTGTAGAATCCACCTTTATAGAGACTATTTTTCTTACCTTCAAATGCAGTAGTAAAGGCACGTTGATGTGCAGTATTTAAACGTACATCAATGTCTTCATACCCTAAACCATTAAGTAGTCCTGTTGTCCCTGAAAAACAGTCATTTACTATCTCATTACTCAGTCCTATCACGTCAAAGAGTCTAGAGTTTCTATATGACGAGATAGTTGATATTCCCATCTTAGACATAATTTTCATAAGCCCTGCACCCATAGCACGTCTAAAGCGTTTGAGTATTGCTTGCATTTCTGCTGTAGTGTCAGCATTTTCTTTTTCCAACTCTTCTACTGTAAAGTAAAGAAGGTATGGGAAGATGGCCGCTGCACCAAAACCTATCATCGTAGCTGCAGAGTGTGGATCAAACACTTCACCTGTAGCTGCAACGATACTGCTTAAGTGTCTTAAGTCTGCATCGAGAAGATCTTGACTTAAACATCCTACTGCCATAAGCATAGGAATAGCTTTGGTATTTTCATCTAAACTTCTGTCATCTAGGATGATAGTTCTTACGCCATTGTCTCTTACATCTACAATGATTTTAGCGATGAGTGCGTCAAGACTTCCTTTGAGGTCAGTCGTATAGGTAGTGTCGTATTTCCCTACTTTATAGCTTGGGTCATACTTTTCATTCTCTGGGTTACCAAACTCTTGAAGTAAGCAGAACTTTTGTGCAGACATCACAGGTAAAACTGTTTTAAGACGTTTTGCATGTGCTTCATCATCTGCCAAGATATTTTGCTGTGCACCAAACCCTGTGTTTAGACTCATTACTGTTTTTTCACGAATAGGGTCTATCGGTGGGTTGGTTACCTGTGCAAATTTTTGTTTAAAGAAGTCTGTAAAGTTACGCTGTTCGGTTGAGAAAGCTGCGATTGGTGTATCATCACCCATGGCACCTGTAGTCTCTTTGCCTTCAGCAATCATAGGTCTGATAATTTCTCTTAGAACTTCTGTTGTATAGTTAAAATAACGCTGTTTTGACTGCATATCACCATATATAGTATCACAAGACTCTACCTTGGTATCTGGTACAAACTCTTGAAGGTAAGACATATTTTTACCTAGCCATTTGTCATAAGGGTGTGTTGCTTTAATGTGGTCATCTATATCCGATGTTTTAAGTACTTTCCCCTCTTGAAGGTCAATCCCCATCATCTCACCAGACTGTAAACGTCCACGCTCAACAATCTCATCTTCAGGTACTTCAAGCACCCCATACTCAGAGGAGATAAGCAGTCTGTTATCTGTCGTTCTAATGTATTTGGAAGGTCTGAGTCCATTTCTGTCTATCACACAACCGATGTAACGACCATCGGTCATACTGACTGCTGCTGGTCCATCCCATGGCTCAAAACAAGTACTTGCATACTCATAAAAGGCTCTAAGGTCAGAGTCCATATGTGGGGCATTATGCCAAGGCGCAGGAATGAGTGAACGTGCAGCTTTGAAAAAGTCTACACCATTTACACGTAAGAACTCTATAAAGTTATCTAAACTCGCTGAGTCAGACATCCCTTTTTGGATGACATTTTTAAGTCTGTTCATCTCTTCGTCTGTAAATACATCAGACTTCGCTGCTGCCATTTTGGCTGCTACGTTGAAACGGTTGGCTGTCACTGAGTTAATCTCACCATTGTGCGCTATCATTCTAAATGGCTGTGCAAGTTTCCATTGAGGGAGTGTGTTTGTAGAGAAACGTTGGTGGAACAAACAGAATGAAATCTCAAAGTCTGGATTTCCCAAGTCTTTGTAAAACTCTTTGATGTGCGTAGGCATCACAAGCCCTTTGTATGACACCACTGAAGTAGAGAATGAAGAAATGTAAAACGTTTCATCATTCATAAGTTCTGCTTCTATCTCTTTACGTGAAAGATAGACAAGTGCTTCAAAACGCTTTGCAGCATCTTCATTCGCAGGGGCAACGAATACTTGCTTCATGGTTGGAAGTGATGCAAGTGCCTGCTCTCCAAGTGCATTGGTATCTACAGGAACTGTACGCGTGTAAAGTACATTCAAGCCATTGTTTGCACACACTTTGTTGATAACGTCAAAATCTGTAGGGTTGTTAGAAAAGACCATCGCTACAGCGTAAGTCGCAGGGAGTGTTACGCCATTTGCCTCTGCATCTTTGGCAAAAAATGATTTAGGAAGAGAGAGTAAAAGTCCTGAACCATCTCCTGTTTTACCGTCTGCTGCTATGGCACCTCTGTGCATCATACGAGAGAGTGAAGTAATGGCATCTTCTAAGTTTTTATGTGAAGGGGTATTGTCGATAGAAGCTAAAAGTCCAAATCCACAGTTGTCCTTAAATGAAGTAAATAAATCTTGCATATTCCAACCTTAAATAATAATACGAGACATCATATAGTGTCTCTAAATAGGGTGGATTATAGCCAAAATGATGTTAAGAATTGTTTAAGCGATGTACGCCCACGTAGAGCGTACTTAGATGTTTAACATCCTTTTGACTATAATTAGTAAAATTAAAAGGAGTCATTATCAAAGGGTTTATACTTAGCGTCAAAAAAGCCAAAAATGAAGACTCCATTGCTACTGTATTGACAGCTACTGAGGTAAGGACGTATTACCGTTTTTTTGGGGCAAGACACTCCATACTTCAGCTTGGGAATCTGGTAGATTTTGAAGTAGAAGGAGAAGATGGTCGTTTTATGCCCAGACTACGTTCACTCTCTCATATGGGTTTTCCTTGGCTCTTTGATAAAAACAAGCTGCTTATGTGGCACAATTTCATTAAAAAGTTTGAACCGCATCTAAGAGATGCTGAGGAACTTGACTCTTTTTACTATGACCTACTCTTGAATGCTGCGAAAAAATGGGACAAACAAAACCCCAAACGCATCGTCTGTGAAAGTTACATCACCCTACTTGAGTATGAAGGCAGACTCTACCCTGAAGAGAACTGTTTTATCTGTGAGCAACGCATAGAAGAAGAAATCGCTCTTATGCAGGCTTTTAGACCAGCACACCCAACCTGCATCTATGCTCCTGCTCTGCCTACAAAAAAAATACTAGACTTTTTTCAAAGTAAAAAAACAGTATTTTTTGAGGACTATGAAGTAGAGTATCTCTATGATGTTGTCATGAAAGGGTTATGATATACGATATTTCTAAAGGGTACCTTCTAAAGATTAAAAAAATAACATCTAAGCTAATTTAGCCCCTAGTTATTTACATATTAGATGACATATAAAGTATATAAATTTTCTTCTTCCGAGTTTATTCTTGAAGAAAGCTCTTCAACAATTTTCTCAAACTTCTGAATATACTCATCATCTAATGCTACTTCATCTTGGCTATAATAGTCAAAAAAATGCATAATATCTTTTTGAATTTCTTTAATGGAATTCTCAAACGATTTTACAATACTCAATGCAGTATCTTCCTCTTTGTAATAGTCTTTCAAATACCAATAAAGTTTAATATCTTCTTCCATAAAATGACCAAGCAATTCCATTTTTAAAGATTGAAGAAGCTTTTTTACCTTTCCTGTTCCTATTGCACCTTCATCCATTGCTTTTTGTATTAAAGCAATATGTGAAACTAAATTTTTATGTTCGTTGTGAAATTTTGCTATAAGTCTAGCATCGTATGGAGGTACATGACTTTTCTTTTTTTCTTCTTTTTTCCCAAATAATCCAAATAAACCCATTTTATCCCCTTTGTATATCATACTCAGTTAATTATATTAATGATAACTTTTTTAAATAATAAAAGAATTGATTTATATCAAGAAGAATGGGTTTAGAGAGCTATCAACAATTTATACGTATACATAAATTTTTCTTTAATGAAGATACCTCATACATATGTATCGAAGTACTTCATTATAAAAAATTTACGCCTTTTTTACAAACTCTTGCTTAAGTTTAATTGCACCAACGCCAGGTACTTTACAGTCAATGTTATGCCCATCATTACCTTCAACAAGGCGAATAGTTTTAATCTTCGTACCTACTTTAATTCCATCACTGCTACCTTTTACTTTAAGATCTTTGATTACAGTAACACTGTCACCATCTTGTAAGATATTACCATTGGCATCTTTTACAACAAGACCTGCTTCTTCTTCTACTTCAGCTGCTGCATCTTTGTTCCATTCATATGCACACATAGGACAGATATAAAGACTCCCCTCTTCGTAAGTATATTCACTACCACATTCAGGGCAATTTGGGATATTTTCCATGGTTTTTCCTTTATATTGTTAATATTGAGCGTATTTTACTCTTTTAGTTTTAATCTATAGTCTATAGACCGTTTTTTGTTCTTGCTTTAAAACCTCATTTTTACTACCATCTTTTATAATGTGTCCTTGTTCTAAGACCAAAATCCTGTCTGCCAAAGCATACGAAGCTTCAGCATCGTGGCTTACCATCAGTGTCGTAGTACCAAAAGCTGTGTGGAGTTTGACCATCTCATCTTGGAGTTTGATACGCATCTTTTCATCAAGTGCAGAGAGAGGTTCATCCATCAAGAGAAGCTTGGGTTTTTTCATCATAGCACGACAGAGGCTTACACGTTGTTTTTGCCCTCCACTGAGGCTTTTGACATTACGTGTAGCCAAACCTGTAAGTTCTGTAAGTGCAAGTAACTTCTCAGCCAAAGCTTTGTCCTCGTGTACAAAAAGAAGATTCTGCTCCACAGACATATTGTCAAACAGCGCATAGTCTTGAAAGACAAAACCTATCTCTCTTTTTTGAGGTGGCAAACTTTTCCATGACTTACCCTCTACACGGATGTCAGCCTCAGCTTTTTCTAACCCTGCCAAAACTCTAAGCAGTGTCGTCTTACCTGAACCACTCTCACCCATGATGACAGTAAAACTTCCCTCTTCTATATCTACATTCACATCAAGTATCATCACACCTTGGCTACCTTGCAATGGTTTTTTAATCGCTATCTTTACCACTACACTATCCCCACTTTTTTCTGAGAGTGGTTAAAAATATAGACAGACAAAAGCACCAAAAAGCTCATAAGCACCATAATGGCACTATAGATGTGTGCCTTGCCATACTCCATCACCTCAACCATCTCGTAGATAGCCACCGAAGCTACCTTAGTTTCGTTAGGTATGCTACCACCTACCATAAGCACCACACCAAACTCACCCACAGTATGTGCAAAGGTGATGATGAGTGCAGTAATGAGTGACGGCTTAATGTTTGGCAGTGCCACATGCCAAATGGTTTGAAGCTTGCTTTTGCCTGCAAGGTAAGAGGCTTCCAGCATATGGGGGTTGAGTGATTCAAAACCATTTTGCAAAGGCTGTACCATAAAAGGTAGAGAGTAAAAACACGAAGCCACCACCAAACCTGTAAAAGAAAAGACCAACTGCACACCAAAGAGGTCATGGAAAAACCCACCTAAAGCAGAATTAGGAGAGAGTACAACCAAGATGTAAAACCCAAGTACCGAAGGAGGCAGGACAATGGGCAATGCACTTATCGCCTCAAAAACAGGTTTACTTTTGGAGCTTGTTTGAGAGAGCCACCAAGCAAAAGGCAGCGCTATCACAAACAATATAAGTGTGGTTAGCCCTGCCAGTTTAAAGGAGAGTATAAAAGGTGTCATATCCATCATGGTACCTTGTAGCCATAAGAGGTCAGTATCTCTTTGGCTCTCTTTCCTAACATAAAGTCGTAAAATGCTTTGGCTTCTGGCTTCTCTTTGGCACGTTTGAGTATGACCATCCCTTGGTCTATGGGAGTATAGAGAGAGGCATTGACATCTACCCATTGTGTACCCTCTTTATAGTGTAACATCTGTGGTGCATAGAGTGAAGACTTCGCGATGATACCTACATCTGCCGCTGATGTTGCGTAGATAACCGTTTGCGAAATGGATTCACCATAGACAAACTTCTCTTGGAGTAGCGTATAGAGCTTTGCATGCTCTAGTGCCTCTTTGGCTGCCACACCATAAGGTGCTGTTTTAGGATTGGCAATGGCTATTTTTTTGATAGAAGCATCTTTAAACACTGCTAATCCCTTCTTCAAATCACATGCCTCGTTGGAGAGTATAGCCAAGGCTCCTTGAGCATAGATAACTGGTTTTCCCAATGTAAGATTGGCTTCATAAAGATGCTGAGGGTATTTCATATTTGCAGAGAGAAACAAATCGTACGGTGCTCCATGGCTTATTTGGGCAGTCAGTTTTCCAGAACTTCCATGTATCACTTTTACATTTGTTTTAGGATATACCTCTTCAAATGCTTTTTTTAATGGTGCGATGGCATAAGAAACATTGGCAGCCACTGCAATGGTTATATCGGAGGCAAACAAAATAGAGCTAAAAAGTGTCAATATTATAAAAAAATGTTTCAATATATTCCTTTGGAAGTTCCCATTATTCATAAAAAACAGTGTAGCTAAAATCTGTTTTTATATCTCTTACAAAAGCTTTAACCTTGCCAATAATCCTACAGTTGTTGTATATCCTACGTCTGTAAATTTCAATTCACCACTGGCATCGTAGATAAATGTTGTTGGGTAGGATTCAACATGAAATTGTTTTGCCCATGTACCCTCTGCATCATTAACAACTCTAAATGTTAAATCTCTCTCTTGCATATAGGCTTGTATCTTTGCATCACTTCCAGAATTGACAGCGATAGTCAGAACATCATACGCTTTAGAGACAGTCTCAATGTTACTTGCTTCAAGTTTACAAGTAGGACACCACGTCGCCCAAAAATGTATCACCAGAGGTTTGCCTTTTCTTGTTTTGTAAGTAGTACCATCTAAGAGCTTTACCTCTAGCTGTGGCAGTGATGTAGACGCGATTTCAGGCTTCCTTAGATAACTTATAATATTCGTAAATATAAAAAGTATTAATGCCGCTATGGCTATCTCTTTTATTATAGATTTAATATTCCATTTCATTATGCTTTTAACCTTTTGAGTAAGTGTTCTAGTTGTTGAATGTAGCTGCCCCCATAAAGTGCCACATGTACAAGCAGAGGATAGATTTGATACAGAGGTACTTTTACTTCATAGAAATCTTTACTTAAAGTATGCACCTCTTGATAGTGTTCAAAGAAGGTTTTTCCAAAGGTATCAAACATCAGTATGTAGGCTAAATCCATCTCTTTATCACCAAAAGAGAGTGCAGGATCAATCAGTGTAGCGCCATTCATATTAAATAGTATATTACCATCCCACAAGTCTCCGTGTAAAAGTGCTGGTCTGATTTCAGCCATATCTATACGCTTATACATATCACGGCACAACAGTTCTAACCTCTCTACCAATGCCTTATCAATGTAACCTTTATCATAACATATACGTGCCATAGGCATGATGCGCATTTGTCCTAAAAAGAGTGTCCAATTGTATTGGGTTTGTTCATTCTTTTGTGAAAATGGGCCTATGGTAGTGTCATAGTAATAGCCATACATTCTGGCATCATTACTCACAGTGTGTAAAGCAGAGAGTATCTTTGCCGCTTCTATTTCTTGGGTACATTTGCCTTGTTTACTTGTTTCTATGTACTCCATGAGTAAATGTGTTGTGGAGACATCATAAACATGAGGTACAGGTATCTCATATTCATTAATATCTTTAAGCATATTAGCTTCTATATGAAGCCTGTCTGAGGGTTCTGAGGTTTTTAGTATATATGAGCCATGGGTAGTATCAACTTTATAAATATCCCCAATCTGCCCTTTGGTAAAGAGGTTAATAACATCTATTTCTGCATGAAGCACATGAGAAAGTTGTGTTCTAAGTTGCTCCATTTAACCGATATCCAACCCATCCCAAAACTCATCATAATCCAAGTTCGTCATAGAGGCATCTTCTTCTATACCTTTTTCTAAGAGCTTCTTTTGTTCATTTTCAAAATATTGTTCCAAGGCTTCTTCTATCATAACATTGACATCTTTTTTGAGTATCTCAGAAAAGCCTAAAAGGTCATCTATGGTGCTTTGTTTAAAGTTTATATTGATTGTATCTTTCATATCATTTCCCTTTCGGTTTTGGTACCTGCGCCAAAATAATATCAATAATCTCGTCATTTGTTCTGTTGTTCATCAAGGCATGCTCGCTGATAACAAGACGATGTCTAAACACATCATGAATAATAGCCTCAATATCGTCAAGATCTACTTCTTTTTTACCCCTCATCCATGCATGAGCCTTAGCACACTGGGTTAATGCCAAAGAACCTCTGGGACTGATACCTAAATCTATCATCACACCTAGTTGTCTACTGTAACGGACAGGGTAACGTGTGGCAAATACAAGCTCTATCATATAATGCCCCATTGCATCACTGACAACAATGTCTGCTACCTCTTCTCTGGCAGCAAAGATGATGGATTGGGGTATCTTCTCCCCTATCTCTTTTTTATGGCGCTTTTCATCCAATACCAGCTTCACCATTTTAAACTCAGAAGCCATATCAACATAGTTGATGCGTACGTGCATTAAAAAACGGTCTTTTTGTGCCTCTGAAAGTGGGTAGGTTCCTACGTGTTCTATGGGGTTTTGTGTTGCCATCACTATAAAAAGTTCTGGTAGTTTATGTGTCTCACCTGCTATTGTCACCTGTTTTTCTTCCATCGCTTCAAGCATGGCTGACTGCACCTTTGCAGGGGCTCTATTGACCTCATCTGCTAAAATGATATTTCCAAATATGGCACCCTCGTGAAACTTGTATTCCGTCTTGCCATCTTCATGATAAATACGCTCTTCACCCATTACATCTGAAGGTTTCAAGTCTGGCGTAAACTGTATACGTGAAAACTTAGACTCCACAAAGTCTGCCATAGAGTGCACTACCCTTGTTTTAGCCAATCCGGGCAATCCTTCGATGAGTACATTCCCATCTGCTAACAAACCCATAATAAGTTTTGAGACAATTTTTTCTTGTCCTATCGTTGATTCATTCATCTTTTTTTGAAGTGAAGCTATAGCCTCTCGTGCTGTCATACTTAATGTTCCTTTATTTGCCTAAAATGTGTGAGACTATTCTATACCCATGGTTCAGTGCGATAGCGATGCTTCCACCAGAAGCAAAAGCGATGTCTCCTGCAAGATAGAGTCCTTTGACTTCACTCTCATAGTTCTCGTCAAATAGTGGCTCTCCTCGTTCATCTAGCGTAAATCCACAGGCTTTTAAAAAGTCTTTAGGTGTTGTGCCACCTATGGCATAGACTATCCTGTCATACACTTCATGTGTACCATCTGCATAGTTTACTTGTATCTGCCCCTCAAGACTCTCTACGTTCTCTATGTCAATGCCCAGTTTTAGTGTCACTCTATCATCTTCAACATACTGATAAATCATCTCTTGGTTGGTAGGGTTGGGTCTGGTAAGGTCATTACGTCTGTAGGTTAGGGTTACTTCATTGGTGTCACTAAGGTCACAAGCATACTCCACAGCAGAGTCTCCACCACCTACGACCAGTACATTCTCACTATTACCACATTTGTCGAGATTATAGCCTACTAGTGAACGTAGCGATGGGGGTATCTTATAGCTTGGTTTGTTAGGTTTTCCCATACGCCCTATCGAGACAATGACATGCTTACTCATGAAAGCACCATCACTCGTCTCCACAGTAAACACATCACCTTCTTTGGTGACTTTTTGGACTTCACAGTTAAACTTGCTGTCTATGACTTCATCATCAAGGAGTTTATCAAAGTGATTAAGTGTACTCTCTTTGGTACCATCAACGAAGTCTATATTGCCTTCTAGCTCTACAGCTTGACCTTGCCAATCTTTGTCTACACGCTTTTTATCTTTGTAAAACTTGCGTATGGTATGTGAATGGTTCTCTGTTTTTTCTATGAGCAGTACTTTTTCAAGCCCAAGCTCTTTTGCCTCTACCACAGCCCCAATCCCACCAGGACCACCACCAACAATGATTAAGTCATAAACAGTTTGCATACCATATCCTTTATTTATTACTAGCATTGTAGCACTTTTTTAATACCTAGTACACAAATATTACGTCTAATATACGATACAATACAAAAAACAAGTAAAAGGTCACACAATGAAGCAAACATACGAAGTACTTAACGTCAAATGTGGAGGCTGTGCCAACACCCTTAAAACCAAACTTTTAGAGGAGTTTGGAGAAGTAGAAGTCAACCTAGAAGTAGAACCCCGACAAATCACCCTAGAGATAGAAGACACCAACGTCCCTGCTCTGCGTCAAGCCCTCAAAAGTTTAGGCTATCCGATGAGTGATGAAGACCTCTCTACCGTAGAAGGGTTTACTACCACAGCCAAAAGTTTTGTCTCTTGTGCTGTGGGGAAGATGGGGCAGTAAAATGCCTTATGATATAATAATTACAAAATAAATAGAAGGATAAACATGTCAGAAGAAGTAAACATTGAAACGCTTAAATCAAACAAATCAAAACTCCTAAAAGAGTATAAAAGCTATGCCCAAAAACTTGAACATGCAGAAGATACATTTGAAGAGGGCATCTACCTAGAGAAAAGAGAGAAACTCACCATCGAGATAAAAGATTTGGGTAACAAACTAAGAGAGCTTGAAGCTACAGTATAAAATCGTGTAGGGTGGCGTTTTCAACCCACCACATAAGGCAATATATAACAATCACACTTTCGCCGTAAGGGCTAAAAAGATTTAAATATGTAGGGTGTTGTGCCCTCACAACACCGAAAAGTCTAAGATTGATAAAAGTTCAAATTATTGGTGTTGTCGTAGGACAACACCCTACCTACTTAATTGATAATATAACAAGAGAATAAAACCACCAACCAAAATATATCTAGACCAAGATTTTTTTTCTGATACTATTTCAAAATTAGTACATCCACCCTCAATTTTTTTAGTATCTATATTTATAGTAAATTTTACCCATGCATTATCATCATTATTTTCATCATACATACCAACATCATAAGCGTAACCAGTAAGAATATTTCCGTCAAGCTTTAAATTTTTGATTCCATCCCAAGAAATTCTTCCCGTTTCCCATTCTATTTCTGCATTTTTATCTAACAACATTATATCTGTTAAACTTGCCAAAATAAGTCTACCGTCATCTCTTTCGACCATTTCATCTGCAAAATAATTAAATTTTTGTATAGGCTTAGAATAATTAGGATTCATTAAAAAACCATCGCCACCTGCTACAACTAAAATAGTGTTGCTATTAGGAATTTCTTTAACAAAAGAAAGACTACTTAATCCTTGAGGAAAATTTGCAATCCATGTACTTCCATCATCTTTATAAAATTTAACTACATAGCCTTCAGATGCCAAGATTTCACCCTCTTCGACAATCGGTATAGCCATCTCACCATAAGTCGGTAAACCATCTAAGATTTCATATCGCTTATCCATCTCCTACTCCCCAAACAAAAAAATCAAAACAAAAGAATCACTAAAAATTATTCAAAATTTCACGAATAACCAGATGCAAATCATCTAACTCATCATGACAGACATTATAAATAGCTTCCGCGTTCATATCAAAATAGTGATGAGAAAGTATATCTCTCATCCCTTTGATAGATTTCCAATCTATCGTATCATATTTGACGAGTAATTTTCCATCTGTAAGTTTATCTACTTTTTTAAGGCTTTCACCTATGGCTATAAACAACATACATAAGCTATCAAGCTTCTCTTGTCCTGCTGGAGTATCTAAAAAATAATCCACACATGTAACAGGTTCAAATCTAAGTTTTATAGTCTCTATCGCAGTATTAATCTGAGAAAATATCTCTTTTACCAAAGATGAATTAGGCACTAATAGCCTCTTCTTCTATATGTTTTTTAAGATAGCTATTCATTCTGTCACGTACCTGTACTACATCAGTATGTACACCTAGCAAATCTTCAATCTCAATACGTATACGTGAAAGTAAAAAGAGGTTTGAATGCTTGAGTTTTAAAAAGACATCTACGTCACTCTCTTCTTTAGCTTCACCTCTAGCATAAGAGCCAAAAATGCCTATCTCTACTATGCCATACTGCTTGGCATACTTCTTTTTATACTCTCGTAGAGTTGACAATATTTTATTTTGATCTGGCATGAGTCAACTCCTCTATTTTTTGTTTATTATAACATACTTCGAGCTAGTATCACAGCTCCTTCTGTGATACTTTTTATCGGTATAGTTGGGTCTATATATAAATCAGATACCGATATGGAATAACGAAGCTGGAGCTTAGTTACGAGTTAAATCAAACAAATCAAAACTCCTAAAAGAGTATAAAAGCTATGCCGAAAAACTTGAACATGCAGAAGATACATTTGAAGAGGGTATCTACCTAGAGAAAAGAGAGAAACTCGCCATCGAGATAAAAGATTTAGGTAATAAACTAAAAGAGCTTGAAGCTACAGCATAAAATCGCGTAGGGTGGCGTTTTCAACCCACCACATAAGGCAATAAGAAAATAATCACACTTTCACCGTAAGGGCTAAAAAGCTTTGAATATGTAGGGTGTTGTGCCCTCACAACACCGAAAAGTCTGAGATTGATAAAAGTTCAAATTATTGGTGTTGTCATGGGACAACACCCTACAGAAGTGAAATGAAAAATTCTACTTTAAATTAGTTACATTTTTTTCTTGAGTATAAGATGTTGTTTTAACTCCATGTAACCATGTACTCAATATAGAATAATCTATACTAACGTTATTATCTTCATATTTAAAATCATATCTACAAGATCCTGAATGACCAATATATTGTATTTTGTTAATATCTAAATTTCTATGTTGAATACTTTTAAGAACATCATTATATGCTTGTTCTTTTTCCAAACCACAATATTGACATCCAATATCACATACAATAGGACTAACAATAGCAAAGGCAATTATTATAAGAAATATAGACATTTTATTCTTACCTTTTTTCCAAAGCTTATAAGCATAATACAAAAATATAGAAGGTAAAACAAAGATATATAAAGCTAATAAAAATATAAACAATCCCATACACTACTCCCCAAACAAATAAATCAAATCAGGGAACAAAACAATAATCAACAACGCCAACAACTGCAACCCGATAAACGGTATCACACCTGTATAGATACTCCCTGTACTTACCTTATCTCCCGCAGCACCTTTGAGGTAGAACAAAGCAAAGCCAAAGGGTGGTGTGAGAAATGAGGCTTGTAGGTTCATGGCTATGAGTATGGCAAACCAGATGGGGTCTATGTGGAAGCTTGCGATGATAGGCACTAAAATGGGTACTACCACAAAGGCTATTTCTATGAAGTCTATGAAGAAGCCTAGCAAGAAAATGACTAGCATCGCTATGAGGATGAAAGTCCATTTGTCCCCCATGTCTCCAGCGAAGAACTCTAACGCCATATCTCCCCCACCCAGTTCGTTAAATACCAGTGAAAATGCCGTAGCTCCGATGAGTATCATAAATATCATCGAAGTGAGTTTGACAGTCTCTATGCTCGCGTAACGTAACATCTCGTAAGAGAATGTACGTTTGCTTACAGCCAATGCTACAGCACCCAATACACCAATGGCAGCAGACTCAGACGGAGAGGCAATCCCTGCGAAGATAGAGCCAAGCACTACTGCTATGAGAAGTAAAGGAGGGATAATCTCTTTGATTGCCTCCTTTAGTACTGCACCATACGGTTCATCTGAGACAATGGCTGGAGCAATGTCTTTGTTAAAATATGCAATCACTAAAATGTAGATGATATAAAGTATGATAAGGAGTAATCCAGGCACCACCGCCGCACGGAACAAATCACCCACAGAGAGGTGCATTTGGTCACCAAGAATAATGAGGACAATGGATGGAGGGATAAGCTGTCCTAGCGTACCAGAAGCTGCTATGCTCCCAGATGCCAAGGCAGGAGAATACCCATGTTTGAGCATGAGTGGTAAAGCTATAAGGCTCATCATCACCACCGATGCCCCTACTATTCCTGTACTGGCTGCAAGTATCGCCCCGACAAGTACCACAGAGATAGCAAGTCCTCCACGTACAGAGCCAAAGAGTTTACCCATACTCAGCAGTAATCCCTCTGCCATCTTGGACTTTTCAAGTATCAGTCCCATAAAGATGAAGAGTGGTACAGCCATGAGTGTGACGTTCCCCATGATGCCATAGGTTCGGTAAGGAAGCATCTCTAATACTCCTAACCCTACTTCATCAGAAATAGTAGCAAAAAACAGCGCCACCCCAGCAAAGACAAATGCCACTTGAAACCCAGACAAGAGCAACACCAAAGCAAGCCCAAACATAAGAAACACAGGATCAAACCAAAATGCCATACGTTCATACCAAGCCAGATATACCAAAGCACCCACAAATGCTACAGCCACAAGTACTTTGACAAGTGCTATTTTATTTTCTAGTTTATGGTACGCCTTTAACACCTCAGAAAGAGCCTGAAGTATAAGTAGAATAAACGCTACCACAAGCATAGCTTTTATCATCCAACGGTTTGTAAGCCCTCCTGGGTCAGAAGAGACTTCATGTTGCAAGTAACTTTGGAGTGTCATATCAAACGCATCATTCAAAAAGAGTAAAGAAAAAGGCATCACCAATAAAAGCATAGAGAGTATCTGCACAATAGCACGTGTATCTGGAGAATACCGTTCAAAGAAGATGTCTACTCTTACATGTTTGTCATGCTTTAGCGCATAGGTAAGCCCAAGTAAAAATACCATATCAAATAGATGCCACTCTACCTCTTGCAGTGCTATAGAGCCTGCTGAGAATAAGTAACGCATTGCTGCATCGTAGACAACCAAAAGTGAGAGGATGACTACGAGTATAGCAGCGATGTAACCTGCGTATTTACTCACTCTATCTAAATAATAAGAAAATTGTTTATTGTACATTTTTACTTCCAATACGTATCCAATCTCACATTCCACCCTTTATGCCAGCGTTCTTCATCACGTGCAGGAGGTGAATTTTTGATGCGTCTTGAGAGCATGGCTTTTGCTACGTTGGAAAATGATTTGTATTTGTTTGTCACCCTAGTATCCATGTGTTCTAGTACTTGTAAAAGTCCCCAACCTTGACCATTGTAACGCTCACTTTTGAGTGTTCCTTCACCTTTGAAGTTGGTATAGTCTAAAAGTATGTATAAACCTTTTTCATCTATGGAGCCGTCTTTGGTGTAGAGCATTGCATTAAAACGTTCTTTAATGGTCTCTTTTTGCATCTCATCTTCGATACTCTCTAACATCTGTGGCAGTGCATTTTTTAGACGTTCTGCCATAAACTCTGCTTGGTAGGAGAATGTACTTTTAAGAAAATGAAAGAGTTCCATATACTGTTTTGTTTTGGCTTTTTTAGCAGCTACAAATGCTGCTTTTGTCTGCCAAGGAAAATCTGTCTCAGGAGTGAGCCATGAGGGCATAGCCACACCTTTTTTTTGCATAAACACTACAACCATAGGGAACACTTCTCTAAAACGTTCGGTATGGTCTTTAGGAAACCAGATGAAATGCCCTATGCCCAAACTTGCAAAGTCCTCTCCTTTGTTCCACCAGATGAGATACTTGTCTTTACCTGCACCCTCATTTTGCCATACTTTTTTTGCTATAAAGTTGGCTTGGTCTTGCGTAAGGGTAATCTCTGTAGAAAAAAGTGTTGTAAAAAAGAAAATAAGAACAAATAAAGGTTTCATTTATACTCCATTAAATAATATCCAATATACTATCTAAAATATATTTAGGAACACTGTAACTATGCAAACTAAATCCCTACTCTTTATCTCCCTCTTTTCAACAACACTTTTAAGTGCCAATATCAACCTGTCTGAACTCTCTGGTTCATGGCATATGCGTGTGCTAGATGGAATGGAAGTACGTAAAGCACGTGCCATTTTAGACTTCGATGCAAAGAAAATGCGCGTCGATGGCTTTGACAGTTGTAACCGTATTTCAGGCATACTCAAACAAAATCCCCAAACAAAACAACTTAGTACACAACTACATACTACCCGTATGGCATGTAGAGGTAATATACAAAAATGGGTAAGTAAACGTCTACATGAAACAATGCGCGAAGGTTTCACTATAAAAGAAGAGAAAAAATATGGGGTAGAAGGCATTACCCTTAAGAGTTCAGGTCATGAACTGTTTTTTAAAAAGATGGAACGGTAAAAAAACCGTAGGTCGGGGTGTCCTCTCCCCGACATTAATTTTCATAAGAAAAAAGGTTTTATTTCATAGTTAATGTAACCGTCGGGGTGAGGGCACCCCGACCTACATTACACAAAACTAGGTGCATCATTGGCAAATAAGATTAAGTCTCCTACTCTAGTCTGTTCAATAAGCATCGCTTCCATCTCACCTTTAGTTGCTAACTTCACTAACTTATCTGCATCGACATGCTCTTTAAAAATAGCATAGTTTAAATCACCAGTCACTACCACAACATCAAAGACTTCATTGGCACGTTGTGCAACTTGTACATTGAGTGCATCATCTACCTCAACAAGTCCTGGGGTAATAACTACTTTTCTACCCTCATAGGTAGTTGCCAAATCAAACGACGCCATCATCCCGTCGATGTTACCATTGAAAGAGTCATCGAGTATCACTTTGCCACCTGCATCTATGCGTTGGAGTCTATGGTCAACAGGTTTGAGTGTAGAGAGTTGTTTTTGTATCTGCTTATCTGTAAGCCCAAGCTCTTTGGCTATAAGCACTGCAGCTGCCAAGTTCATGGCATTGAATGCACCTAAGATACTAGCAGAGTAACGTACACCATTTAAAGTAAAACTTGTACTCTCTAGTGTTGCTTCCACATATTCTATGATAAATTCTGGCGCAGCGATATTACTTCGTATATCTAAGTTGGCTTTCTCTCCAAAAGTATGGACATTGGCTTCAGGTTTTACCATGGCACTCTCATGTATCCATGCTTGCTTTAGCCTATCTGTTTGGAGTATCTCCATCTTGGTGTTGCGTATGTTTTCCATCGTTTTAAAGTACTCTATATGCGCAGGCCCTATTTTACCTACCACAACATAATGAGGATTCACAAAGGTACTTATCTCAGCGATGTCCCCCTCACCTCTTGCACCCATCTCCACGACATAGACTTCTGTATCTTCTGGTAAATCGTTATTCACATCTATCATCACACCACCAAGGGTATTGACCGAGCGTGGTGTCGCGTAGGTTTTATACTTCGCTTTGAGAAGGTGCTCTACGTAGTTCTTAATGCTTGTTTTACCATAGCTGGCAGTAATACCCACCACTTTCATAGCGTCCATCGCATCTAACTTTTTTTGGGCTTTGGTTTTGAAGCCAGAAAAAAGCATTTTTTCTATAAATAGAGAAACAAAATACGCCAAGAAAATAGGGATAAGCACTGCAAAATGTTTAAATACAACCGCAATGAAAATGGCAAACAAAAGCATAGCCGCAAAGAAGCGTTTTACTCTTCCTGTAAATACCAAAGGTTTATCTAACACTTTGTACCAAAAGTAGAGTGCCACCACATACCCTATGACTACCACAAAACTATAGTCACTGACACTATTTACAAACATATAAAGTGTGAAAGGCACCAAAAAGTATGCAAAGTGCCACCATGTCTTGGTATGGTGAAAAAGTACACGATTAAGCTTGTAACTGTACCATTGTAGGTTGGTGATAAAGTAGTATCCCATCGCTAAAATGAAAAGTGCGTAGGCTATAGAGTTGAGTAGTTGTAACATTAGTTGCTTTCCTTACATTCTTTAGTAATTGTCTGTGCTATAAAATCTTTATGATGCAAAAAGAAAAAGTGATCTCCATCTAAGGGATAAAACTGAGAGTCTGCGATGAGTCCTGCTATCTTTTCACCTGTGTAAAGCGGTGTAGCTGTGTCTTCTTTACCCCAGAAACAAAGTGCTTTAGACTTTGACTTGGCAAAAGAGTCTTCAAAATCTTCATCAACGACATTTTTAAAAGTCTCATACATCTCATGACTCATATTTTCCACATCTTTACTCTTAAACAACTCACGTATAAATGTCATACCAAGTGGTTTTAAAAACTTTACCGTAGCGATTTTAAGTTTGATAGACCATGGCTTCTCTGTCACTACTCCTGCACTTGAGAGCAATACCAAACAAGGTGTATTTAACAGTGTGGATACTTTGCCCCCAAAAGAGTGTCCCATGGCAATAGTGGGTGTCACCTCCATTGTCTCTAAAAAAGCTTGTACGATGTGTCCATAGTCTTCAGTAGTAAGTACCATCTCATTAGTAGACTTACCAAATCCTGGCATGTCTAAGTAGATATGTTTATATTCTGGAAGTGTCTTCCCAAAGGCTTGTTTCATTATCTCTTTATTACTTCCCCAGCCATGAAGTACAAGTAGTACTTTTTCTTGTGTAGGATTGACTAACTCATAGGAGAGTTGAAAACTATTATTTTTATATTGTATTTCTTTAGATGCCATAAAAAATCACTTATTTAAAATTGGCTTATTTTACTATTCATTGGCTTCATCTATGATGTATCTTTTATTTTTTACACTAATGTCTGGAGGTAATTTTTCAGACTCAAAATAGTCATACCCCTCTTGTATATTTGTCCAAAAATCATACCATTGATTATCTTCATGCAAAGCCATATTTTCTGCTGTCATTTTAAAAGGAAAAGCATGTACCTGCACAAAAGGCTGTCCTTCATTGAGTGCACTTTCAACCAAAGCATAAATCTCTTCTATTTTTGCATTTGTCATTGCATAACATCCTACAGAAACACAATTTCCATGTACCATAAGAAATGAACCTGTTCTGCCATAAGCACGATCATATGCATTAGGATACCCTAAATTAAAAGAGAGATGAAATTTACTGTGTGGATTAAGTTGGTATTTGTGCACTTTATAGAATCCTTCAGGAGCCTGCCTGTCACCCTCTTTCTCTTTAGGACCCAGATACCCTGAACTTGCACAAATGATATAGTCTTTTAAATGCTCATAGTGTGATCCCGTATCTATCCAGATTTCAAGGATAGCTTCTTCTTTAAAAATACGTATAAACACAGGGGCACCTATTTTCACAGAGAGTGCATCTAGTCTCTGTTCTAAAGTACTTTCTAAAAATATATTTTTCTCTATAGTATACTCCTCTGATCTGCACTGTTGTCCTATACGTGTCAACTCTTCTAGTGTCATTGTAGCATTTAAATCTAACTTGGGGAAAGGTAACTTACCCAACACAACTCTAGGTTCAGGACAATAGGTTTTAGGTGTACGTAAGGCTTTTTTTAAATGGGTATAGGAGGGAGGATTTAGGTAAAACAGTATAAGAGAAACAAACAGTAGAAAATGGGCAAGAATATCAGCCAAAATGAGCCATGCTCTTGCCATCATATTTCTTTAAAAATTAAGCTTTTGCAGCTTGTCATACTTATAGATATCATTAAACAAATGTAGTTTCCCATCTTCAGTTACATACGCAGTTAAATACGCAGTATATACAGGCAGACGTTTTGCGATAGGAATATAATGTGTCTTTCTACTTTTGTAGTCTTCATTCACTTTTTCCATCGTTGTATGGCTATAGTTTGTTGCTACAAAATCCAACATCTTCATAGGATTACCAAGTCTTACACAACCGTGACTGTACGCACGTACTTTACGTTTAAAAAGACTCTTTGCTGGTGTATCATGCATATAGACAGAGTTTTCATTCGGAAACAAGAACTTCACGCGCCCCAAAGCATTACGGCCAGATGCTACTTCTATGAATTTAAATGGTACTTCACCTTTACCACCTACATATGCTGTACTAAGGTTTGCATCAAAATGCAGTGCGGGAGACTCAAGATTATAATCTCTACGCATTACCAAACGATGTTTTTTTAGATATGTTGGGTCTTTCAAAGTTTTTGGAATAATTTCATGTCTAGCAATACTATCAGGTACGTTCCATGTAGGATTTAGGACTATAGATTGTAAATCTGCTGAGAAGACAGGTGTTTGTTTATTCTTCTTTCCCGTTATCACACGCATAGCGATAGAAGTTTTATCATTTTCAATTACACGTACTTTAAATTCAGGGATATTCACAAGCACATAGTTTTTACCTAACCCTGGTTTCATTAATTTTAATCTTTCAATATTCAGACGTATTTTATGTAATAGTTCTTTTGGTGTATTGGGATTTTGGCTGAGACTATGGTACTGTTTTAACAATGCATTAAACTGATAGTATTCAGGTATATAAGGTTTTAATATTTGTTCTATGCTCTGCCCTGCTCTAAGTTGCATCGCGATACTTTTTACATTCACTTCTTGTAAATATGTCGTATATTTAGATGAAAAATATATAGAATTACGTGCTTTTTGTATTGCAGCAAAGTGTTCTAAATCTATACATCCATTAGCAAGGTTCTCAACATATGCTACAAGCATACGACTCATAAGTACAGGATCAGGATTTTGACGTATTTTTTCATACAACCCCCTATCGTTACAGATAGAGAGATACTTGTCTGTTTTTAATATCTCTAGAAATTCACTTTTTTGTCCATAGTGCCACCCCTCTTTATCGGGTATACTGACACAACCGGTAAATAACATCACTGCTACCACGGCAACTATACTACTTAATTTTATTTTCATTCTTTTCCCTTTTTATAGATTGGGCACAACTATAGGCACTTGAGAATGCCCATTGAAAGTTGTATCCTCCCAGTCTTCCCGTTACATCTAAAACTTCACCTAAAAAATAAAGTCTATCATCTTTTTTACTCATCATCGTATAAGCATCTACCTCTACTGTCGAGACCCCACCCTTTGTAACCTCTGCTTTACCGTAACCAAATGTACCTGCTGGTGCAAATAGATAGTAACTTAAAGTATCTAATCTATCTAGTTCTTCTTTTGTCAAAGTATTGTAAGGTTTATCTTCGAGTTCTAATTGTACCAAAAATGCTTTAGACATTCGTTTAGGTAAAGGAAGAAGTGATGAGAGTTTTTTCTTGCTATCTCGTATACTTTTCCATGAAAAGTCAGGCAAAAAATCTATCTCTATCTTCCCTTTTTCCCAATACAACGATGCATCCAGTACTGCAGGTCCACTTAACCCTTTATGTGCAAAGAGCAGTGCGCCTTTACATTCATGCTCACCTACACGAATGCAGACTTCTGTGGAAACACCTGAAAGTTCTTTAAAAAAGAACTGCTCTTTTTGTACAGTAAACCCTACCAAAGCAGGTGCAGTTTTGACGATGCTGTGTCCAAAAGATTTTGCGATTTCATACCCTATATCAGATGCACCTAATTTTGGAAAACTAAGCCCTCCAGATGCAACAACAACTATGCGTGCTGTGTAGGTTTTCTTCTGGGTTTTCACATAAAAAATGTCATCACGTTTACTTACAGAAACTACTTTTTCTTGTAGGACAATATTTTGCTTTTTAGACTCTTTGGTAAAAATATCAAGTAACTCTTTGGCTGAGTCTTTACAAAAATACTGTGTCTCTTTACGAAGCATGGGCTCTAGCCTTTGTCTCTCCAGCCATTTCAAAAGTGATTTTTCATTAAAGACTTTAAGAGAAGGTGCTACAAAGTCAGCATCTCCTAGATAGTATTCTGTACCCATTTTGACATTGGTGATATTACATTTTCCGCCACCAGAGACCAGTATCTTGGCACCAAGTTTTGCATTGGATTCTAGTAGGGTTACACTGTTTTTAGGAAGTAAAGAAGCCAGCATCAAAGCACTAGCTCCCCCACCGATAATAATAATTTGGCTTTTCATTACTGTTATTATAGCTTAATCACTAAAAGTTTCTTCTAATCCTCTTTTTGATATGATAAAATATTAAAGGAGGTATGTCTATGTTTAAAGTTTTAATTTTTCTAATACTTTCATTTGCATTTTCCTCTGCAAGCCTCTTTACCATTACCGACAGACATGGTAATGTTATGGAAAGTAAAGCCATCTCACACACCGAAAATGCCTGTCTCAATCAAAAATCTACTGAATATTCTCTCCAAGCCATTTATGATGAACTCCATCGTGCCGAATACCTTGCACGCAAAGCTGAAGCTGCTAGACAAAGAGCTGAGCGTATAGCAAAAGCAGAAGCAGAGGCAAAGAAAGTAGGTAAAATCTACGTAGTCTCGTCAGAGGACAAACAGAAACTCATAGAAGATGCCAAATACTTTAAAGGTGGTAAATATGTCTGGGGTGGCACAACACCAGAAGGCTTTGACTGTTCAGGGTATGTCCAATACCTCTATAAAAAACACCATATTAATCTCCCTCGCACCGCATGGGCCCAATCTAAAAAAGGTATAGCTATAAAAAAAGAGAATCTAAAAAAAGGTGACCTGCTATTTTTTCTTACAGATAAAAAACGGGGTATTCCTGTAACCCATGTGGGGATTTATCTTGGTAATGGGAAATTTATACATGCAGCTTCCAAAAAGAAAGGGATTATCATCTCCCCTATTACCCATGGATCATATGCAAGATGTTTTGTTTCAGCCAAACGTGTCACCACACAAAATACTACAAATGGCAAGGTAAGATTGAGGTAAGATTCTTTAGTGTACTTTCTAACAGTTTTGTTAAAGTCGCTGTAATTTTTTCAATCCCTCTTTGACTAAAGTACTTGTATCTCCACTTGCACCTTGTAACGCTTTTTGAATGGCATCTTTTTTAAAACCTAAGCTCTCTAACGCCATAACTGCTTCACCCAATGCGCCAGAGTGTCCACTCTCCTCATTCCCATCTACGATAAAATCTGCAAGTTCGACAAGTATGCGACTTGCAGCCTTGGGACCTATACCAGGGACACGTTTGAGCATACTCACATCTTTAGCAGCTACAACCTTGGCAAAGGTGCTAGGGGTAAAGGTAGAACAGATAGCAAGACCAACTTTTGGACCTACTCCATTTATCTTGAGTACGGTATCAAACATCTTTTTCTCATTTAAGTCCATAAATCCAAAAAGAAGACTGGCATCTTCTCTAATGACTTGCGTGACAAAAAGTTTTACTTTACTTTCTTGTATACTATTAGATGTATTAATAGAAACATGTACTTCATAGATGAGTCCATTGACATTTATATGTACAAATGTGGGGTCTTTACGTTCAATGCTGCCTTCTATGCCTACTATCATCTGTTACTCCGTATTAACTAAATTTTAAAAAGTATATCATGCTTTTAAAAGAAAATAGAAAAATATGTCATATTGTCATATTTTTTAGCCCATAGCTAAAGAATATGCAATATCCACACTTGCACTATTGTCATATTTTACTCTAAATTATCCAACTACTTCTCCAAATCTTCTAGTCAAGAGATCAACTTCCACCACACCCACCGCCACAACTACTACCAGAAGAAGCATCTCCACCTCCAAAAAATCCATCTGATGAACCATCTCCACCATATCCACTGTATGAGCTATCACCACTTGCTCCTACACATCCAGATGCACAGCCTATGTCAGTAGCACAGTAACCACCACATCCACTTTTATTATCATTATGTAGGTTATTGGCATAGGGCGTATGTTTACAGTTGAGTTCATACTTAAATCCACCCTCTATATTGAGTGCAGTATCTATCACAAAAAGCAGTGGCAGTTTATTTGGTTTTTTAGGATTAATATTTGCCTTGGCACATGCTAAACGCCAT
>JALXBG010000155.1 GCA_026991605.1 Sulfurovum sp. | reverse complement strand
CTATTAAAGAAGTTGGTGGTGCGAAAATAGGTATCATCGGACAGTCATTCCCATTTACATCTACTGCAAACCCTAAAAAGTTTACTGAGGGGTGGAGTTTTGCCTTGCGTCACGAGTCTTTACAAGAATATGTAAACATGCTTCGTAAAGAGAAAAAAGTAGATGCTATTGTTGTGCTTAGTCATGATGGTTTCTCTGTAGACCAAGAGCTTGCTAAAAAGGTAAATGGTATTGACTTTATTTTAAGTGGACATACACATGATCCTAGCCCAGAGCCTATCATTGTAAATGATACAGTGATTATTATCTCTGGAAGTCATGGTAAATATATCTCTAGACTTGACTTGGATATCAAAGATAAAAAAGTGGTAGATTACAACTTTAAGCTTATCCCTGTGGCTTCACATCTTATTCCTGCTGATAAAGCAGGAGAAGATCTTATTGCTAAATGGTATAAGCCATTTGACAAAGAGCTCAGTGAAGTGTTAGGTACGACAAAAGGTCTACTTTACAAAAGAGATACTTTCTATTCGACTTTTGATTCACTCATAGGTATGGCGATTCAAGATGAGATGAAGTGTGATATTAACTTTAACCCAGGTTACAGATGGGGTACAACTGTACTTCCCGGTGACCCAATACTTAAAGACCATGTCTATGAAATGACAGCAATTACCTACCCGGAAGTTTATACTTTTGACTTAAAAGGTGAAGTGATTGCTAAACTTGTAGAAGATATCGCAGACAATGTCTTTAACGCAAACCCACTGTTACAACAAGGTGGAGACATGAGTAGAATGACGGGTGCAAGCTATAGCATTAAAATTTCTGCTCCATCAGGTAAACGTATTTCTAACTTTATGATTGGGGGCAAACCACTTGACTTAAAGAAAGTATATAGAGTATCATCATGGGGTGGGAACTTACAAAATGTAGGTGAAAACTTAGATGAAAAAGCTATTCGTCCTGTCTATGAAGTGGTCTCTGACTACATACGTAGACAAAAAATCATTGATATCCCTATGGAGTCAAATGTAAAAATTTTAGATATGAATTGTGGATGTCCCCTAAAAGGTGCAACCTGTTCATAGGTTTAACCGTGCCTCGTTCCTCATAAAATTCATTATCAGTCTCTTTTAAAGAGACGTGGCACAGAGGGTTTGTGAATTATCACATTAAAAGTATAGTAAAATTATTTTTATTCTTAGAGATATTATTTATATATTTCTAAGGGTGAAAATATCTAAAAGACAAGGAGAGAAGATGAACAAGGAAACAATTAAATTAGGTGTAGTAACTGCAGCATTACTTATGGGAAGTACAGCATTAATGGCGGGTGGAGACATCACACCAATGGAACCAATGGTAAATACAGATGTACCTGCAAAAGTAGCATGGAAAAGTAAACATAAATTCTTTGGTTTCTCCCAAATTGGTGTGGGATTTGGTGATGGTGTCACTAAAACGGGTGATTATAAATTTCAAGCAGATCGTATTCGTCTAGGATGGAAATATTTCTCAGGACCTCTTGCAGCCAAAGTATTTTTAGACTTTGCAAAAGATGGTTCAAATAAAAATGGTATTGGTGTACCAGAGTTAATTAAAGATGCTTTTATCTCATATAAACTTGATGATGCATTGGTTGTTAAAGCGGGGGTTATAAAAACACCAGTAGGTATGGGATTCACTATTCCAGGATGGAACCTTGATGTAATTAAACGTGGATTTGATAAAAAATTAGCCTTTGAACGTGACTTTGGTATTATGGTTTCAGGTCGTGATATTGGTTTTGGTAACAATGGTAAAGTAAATGGTCTTGAAATGGGACATGAGAGACCTTGGAAAGGGTTTGGATATGACTTAATGTTTGCGGGACAAGCAGGACGTTCAGGTGCAGTTATTAATGCCAATGCAGGAAATGGGGAAGCCTATATGGGACGTTTAATGTATGACTGGGGTCAAGAATTACACGCAGAGGTCTCTTATGGTGTCTCTAAAGAAGCAGGTGGTACCAATGGTGCAAAAGATGTGAAGAAAAATGTGATTGCAACTACTGATTTAGAAGATTATAAAGTATTCAATGCGGGTATTGATTCTCATTTTGACAGAGCTAATGTTAAAGCTGAATATTACCATACAACAGGTATTAGAGGTGTAAAAGGTTGGGATATGAATACTTTAGCACTTACTGGTACATATTATTTAACTGATACAATTGAAGCAGCAGTTAAATATATTGGTGGTTCAGGAGATAAGGGTTCGACGAGCGCAGATGCAGCCAATACATACATCGGGCTTAACTATTACATTAACCCTAAAAATAATAAAATGGATAGAAAATCTAGAAGAAGCAGAAATAGACATAGAATTCAGTTGAACTATGTTTTAGCGAGTGGCGATGCTGGCGATGCGAATGCTAAAACTGTATTTAAATATGCAGGTGGAGCCTTCTTTCAAGATGATGCAGTATTGTTGCAATATCAATTTAAATTCTAGAGAGAAAGGTTAGCAGTTGAAAATTTTCATAAGTATACTGCTAATACTCTCTTCTATCTTTGGTTTTGAATATAATTTGAAGCCTAAAAAGATAACAGAAGACGTTTACTGTTTTTTTGGAAAGCTTGAAAATATTAATAAGCAAAATGCTGGGAACATCGTAAACAGTTGTTTTGTTCAGACAAAAGAAGGATTCGTTGTCATCGACAGCGGACCTACTTATGATTATGCTTCTCAAGCGTATGTACAAATGCAAAAAATTGCAAAACTCCCCGTAAAATATGTTATTGTTACCCATGACCATGATGACCATTGGCAAGGAAATAGTTTTTACAAAAGCAAAGGTGCTTTGTTGATAGGTCCACGGACGTATGAACAAAATGTCATTGCAGGGATGCAGACCAGAATGGAACGCATTCTTGGTAAAGAACTGTATGGAAAGACCAAGATAGTACCCTTGGACACTGTGGTAGATGATAACCTGACACTCACACTAGGAGAGAGTACATTTCAAATAAAACAACTCACCAATATTGCACATACTAAAGGTGATTTGATTGTCTACTTGAAGGAACAGAATGTTTTATTTGCAGGTGATTTGGTATTTAATGAGAGACTAACCTCTCTAAGAGATGGATCTATTATAGGTTCACTTGAAGCTTTAAAAAAGATAGATGCCTATCATGCCAAAGTGATTATCGGTGGGCATGGAAGCAAAGTTGATGCCAATACCACGGTTACATTGAAAAGATACTTATCCCAAATGAAAAAAGAGATTTTGGAAGCACAAGACAATGATATAGGCATGGAAGAGATAAACAAAAAAGTAACCATGCCAAACTTTGCAGAGATGAAACTGTATAATGTACTACATAAACGTAATGTTTTAGATGCATACAAGGAGTTAGAGATGATGGAGGATGACGAGTGAAAATTTTAGGAATATTGTTCATAATCACACTAAGCCTATGGGCAAATGATGGCAAAGTATTATTTACAAAATACTGTACTTCTTGTCATACGCCTTTTATTCCTATGTTGAAACTCAAAGAGAATTTTTTAGACCACAACAATAGTCTCCTAAAGCTTAAAGCACCTACACTCAATCAACTCTCATATAGACTCAAACAACGTATAGGTGATCCTAAAGGTGATGAAGAGTTACACCGTATGGAAGTGACTGCATTTATGAGTGACTATGTTTATAACCCTGATAAAGATAAAAGTGTCTGTCTAGAAGAAATATTGTCACAATTTAAAACGATGCCTTCACTCAAAGGTAAAATAAATGAAGAAGAACTTGAAAGTATAGGCGAGTATCTGTATGATTTTGAAAAAGAGGTTGTAAAAGCAAAAGGTATAAAATTTGAAGGTTTTAAAGCTGCATTACAGCGTGCAAAAAAAGAGAACAAACTCATTATGATTGAAGCCATGACAAGTACCTGCCACTTTTGTAAAAAAATGGAACAAGAGGTCATGATGGAACCAGAGATAGTCATAGCGATAGAAAAGGACTTTATTCCTGTAGCCATAGATGTGAATAAACACAGCTTACCACTTGGGATAAAAGTAGATCTAACACCAAGCTTCATTTTTATAGACAGCAATAAAAACATCATCATGAATATCCCAGGAGCATGGGCAAAAAATGACTTTTTAGAACTTCTTAAAGAAGCAAAATCACATTCAAAGGATAGAAAATGAAAATATATAGTAAAAAGAGCATCATACTTATAGTGTTAGGCATGTTTTGTACTGTTTTAGTCCATGCAGACAGAGGAGAAGATGTCTACAATAATATTTGTTCACAATGTCATCAGCTTTATGTGCCGAATGATCAATTGGTTAAGAATTTTTTTGAATCCAACAATACACTTTTAAAACTAAAAGCACCAACCATCAGCCAAATATCATACAGTATGAAACAAAAGATAGGTGATCCTAGAGAAGATGCTGATATTCAGAAAATGGAGGTGAGTTCATTTATTGCTGATTATATCATCTATCCTGATAAACAAAAAAGTGTACTTAATCCTAATATTGGTAAACATTTTAAAACCATGCCCAGTCTAAAAGGAAAACTAACTACAGAAGATATAGAAGCCATTAGTAATTTTGTTTATGATTATGACATGAAGGTACATGAAGAAAAGGGTATACATAATCTACCTTTTGAAACTGCTCTAAAGCGAGCAAAAAAGGAAGATAAAATCATTATTATCAAGGCAACCGCTCCGCATTGTCGTTATTGTATGAAAATGGAGAAAGAGGTACTTTTAGATAAAAAAATTGTAGACCTCTTAAACAAAGAGTTTCTTGTCGTGGATGTTGATTTAGGTAAAGACACTTTACCTCTTGATTTGAGAGTAAGAATGACACCAACTTTTTTCTTTATTTTTGTCAATGCAAACAATGATAAGGTAAAAATAAAACGTATTCCTGGAGCATGGAGCAAAGAAGATTTTTTAGATATTTTAAAAGAATCTATTACTGCGAAAAAAAAGACTGACTCATAAAAAAGGAAATAAAATGTTTGGATTAAAAAAATTATGTATGTTTTGTATGTTTTTTAGTAGTTTTATAGCTGCTGAAACAGAATTTGCTACACCTAAGCCAGCCATAGACAACCCTAGAAAAATCATTTTTTCCATCGATACCATTGATGATAGAGAAGTGAATCATGTCATAAGTACCGTCAACAATGTCATAAAATTTTATCGTCCTGAAAATACTGAAGTAGTAGTGGTTGTCTATAGTCAAGGAGTTAAAATATTACGCAAAGATAGCGATATAGATACTAGAAAACGTATTGAAGCTCTGATGACCTACGATATAGAATTTGTCGCCTGTGAAAATTCTTTACGTACCCTAGGCATCAAGAAAAAAGATCTAATAGATGACCTTAGTTTTGGGACAGCAGGTATTGTAGAGATTATAGAGCGTCAACTACAGGGGTATACCTATATTAAACTTTAAAAAGTTTTACATTTTTTTTACATTTAATGGCTATAGTTATGTACCAAAAAAAGGATACGAAATGAAAAAAATAATTGTACTCTGCTTAGCAATATTTACATATATGCATGCATCGGTAAATGAAGATATAATTCTTTATAAAGTTCCTAATAAAGATCATAAGATAAGTGCTCAAACATTGGTAGATGGATTAACCGTAAATGGTTATACTGTATCTAAAAATCAAGATATGAATGGTCCTTATGAAAAACAGTTTAAGACCACCACATTTGACAGCTATAACCTTATGTCAATTTATCATGAAGAGACATCGGTTGCATTGATTCCAAAATATGCAAAAAGTGGTATTTTTACTCCATTTTCTATAGCCACATATCAGCGTAAGGATGAGGATGATTTTTATATTGCGCTACTTAGTGCAAAGGCAGAACAAAATATACTCAAAGAAAAAGATGCCCTTTTTGACAAATTGGAAAAACTTACAAAAGAAACTATTGTCAAGATACTACCTGCTGCAACAGAGACCTCACTCTCTTATAATGCAAAAGATGCACTTTATACCAAATATTCGTTTGAAGTAGAGGATGCGGATGCGATGGAAGCACGTGGTGACCTCATGATGATGATGGAAAGTGATATGAAACCAAGTGGTTTTGTGATAGCAAATTATATAGACTTCAATAAAGTACTCAAAGAAAACAAAAAAGAGGATTATATCTTTTATGATGCTTACTCTCTTTGTAAATTAAAAATTATTTATGAGCTCTCTAAAGAGAAACCTGAAGCAGGAGCCTTTGCACCATGTACAATGGTCATTTATCATAAAAAAGGAAGTAACAAGACAGAGATAGTTACATTAAGTATAGCTAATTTGACATCCACATTAGCCATCACAGACAAGAAGATTTTAGAGATGCTTACCAAAGCACAAAATACAATGAAAAGCATCATCGAAGATGCAGCAGAATAAAGGGGAAAAAGAATGAAATTGTTAGTAAAAGGGATGCTTTGTGCATCATTGATTGTGAGTGGAGCTTTAGCAAATACTGTAAGCAAAACAGATATTAAAAAATTTGAAAGCACACAAAGTGCCAACGGAGATATAGAGATTATTACTTCAGAGAATAGTGATGGTAAAATTACGCCCAAAAGTATTGAAACAGCATTCAAAAAAGCAGGTTTTACCGTTTCTGCCAATAGAAATATGAACGGTCCTTTTGTTAAACAGTTTAAAGAGTCTGGATTTGATACCTACAACCTGTTTACTTTCTACAAATCAGATGCTGTTTTAGAGTTGGCAAAAAAATATCCTAATGTGGGACTCTTTGCTCCTATGAGTATGTCTATCTATACAAAGAAGGGTGAAAAAACGATTTCCGTCTCTTCTTTAACGGTTGCAGCCATGGCTAAAATCATGAAAGCACCAAGTGATGACAAAACATTACTTGCACTAAGAAAACTTGTAAAAGAGACACTCCAATCTGCCTTACCAAAAGGTACATTTACAACACCAAGCTATGGTATCCAGAAACCAAAGGGTGAACTTGTAACTACCTTTACTATGGAGATGGATGATGAAGAGTGGGAAGATGAACTTGATGAATTTAAAATGGGTTTTGAAGGCGAACTTGCACCCCATGGATTTGTTATCGCTGGATTTAACAATCTTGGTGATGAATTTGACGATGCCAACTACGAAGTATATGATTTTTATGAAGTGTACTCTATCTGTAAACTACCAGTCATCTACACTATTGCAAAAACACACCCTGAAGCTGGTGCATATGCTCCTTGTTCACTTTACTTAAACAAAAAGAAAGGTAACAACCTTCTCACTGTTGCTTTTCCTTCTGTCTATAACTGGTTAAGCTCTATGTCTATAGAAGATAAAAAAGATATACAAATCTTAGAATCAGCACAAGAGGGTATGAAAAAGATTTTAAATGGACTTACAGAATAATAGTAAATAGTAAAATTAGATATAATACGCATTATTTAAAAATTAGGAAAAAATTTGCGTAGTATATCACTCATTCTTTTTATCATACTGTTTCAAAGTACTCTTCATGCTCAGGCATTAACCATGGAGAATATTTCTGCAAATATTATGCAAGGCTTGCAATCACGTATCAAAGGTGAAAACAAAGCTATTGTACAAAATATCTATAGAGAAACGGGAAACAAAGCATTATGGATAGGAAAAAACAACGAGAAAAAAGCCAGCGAGCTTATACAGGCTCTCAATGATCCTCTCTTTAACTATAAAAACAAATCTTTTGATCAGGCTTCTATTTCCCGTCTTTTTTATATGTTGGACAATGCTGAAATATCATCATCAAAAAAAGCTGCAGTCTATGCAAGACTTGATCTTATTTTGACAAGTTCTATGGTAAGACTGGTACGCTTTATTGTACAGGGAGATGTAGATTGGGCACTGGTACAGGAAAAAATGCAGGCACTTGCACAAAGTGATGACATACACGCTATTTGGGAAATGTCTCCAAAAGCATTTCCCGACCAAAAAGTACTGACTTCTGCTATAGTCAATGGAAATATCTATCCTTACTTAAGCTCTTTGCTGCCTTTAGAAAAACGATATAAAAAGCTTATTGAATTACTGAAAGACTACCGCGTAATGAATAAATTTCCTAAAATTCCTTACAGTAATAAAGTACTCAAACTAGGCAGTAGTGCCAACCGTATAGAAGAGATAAAAAAACGTTTACAAATCTCTGGAGACTATCCAAAAGATGCACCTATTAATGATGAATTTGATCAAGCTTTAGAAGATGCTGTAAAGACCTATCAAAAACGTTATTTACTTAAAATTACCGGCACCATTGATAAAACAGTTACCTATTATCTCAATCAACCTGTGAAAAATAATATTCAAGCTATTATCACCAATTTAGATAAAACAAAACTCTACCCAAATCATTTTGAAGATGAATATATAGAGGTGAATATTCCTGACTTTAACCTTCGCTATTACCGTCAAGGAGATATGCTCTATAAAATGGGTTTAGTAGTAGGGCGTATAGACAGACCTACACCTATTTTTTCAGATAAAGTTGAATATGTCGTACTGAATCCTACTTGGACGATTCCTGACAATCTTATCAAAAGGGATTTAATTCATGTACTTCGTGAAAATCCTATGTATTTGAAAGAAAATAATATACATGTATTCCGTGGTAAAAGAGAGATAGAAATAACCCAAGAGATGTTAGATCCTTATGAAAAAAGTGAGAAACACGTACCTTACCGTTTTGTACAGTTTCCTGGAGAAACCAATGCTCTGGGGCGTGTAAAGTTTATGTTCCCTAACAAATATTCTGTCTATTTACATGATACAGATAATAAATCTTTACTTTCAAGGCGGTATAAAATCTATAGTTCTGGTTGTATGCGAGTAGAAAAACCATTTAAGTTGTTAACTACTATTTTAGCGCATGCCAAAAAACCCTACGATGATACCCAAATAGCTAAAATACTTGAAACAAATAAACCTACTACAATAAGACTTAAAAGAGCTATACCTGTACATATTCTTTATTTTACTGTTTATAAAGAAGATGGTTTGGCTTACTTTAAAAACGATATTTATTTGTATGATAAAATTATAGAAGAATCTACAGAAGACAATAGAAAAGAGACATTTACTATCCCAGAAAAACGTATGATCTCTATAAAAAAACAAGGTACAAAACCTGTAAAAAATTAAATCTTTTTCTTACGTATCTTAACCCTCTGAAGGTGCGTAAGTGCTATTGCCATGGCATCGGTAATATCTAGAGGTTTTATCTCTTTTTTAATACCATAGAGACGTTTTACCATAAAGGCTACTTGTTCTTTAGTTGCCTTACCATTCCCTGTGACTGCTTTTTTTACCTGTAGTGCTGTATACTCATGAAAATAACCTATCTCCTGAAGTACTTTTAAACATAGTGCCCCTCTAAACTGTGCTAACTTAATCACCGACTTTGGGTTAAAGGCAAAAAAGATATCTTCAATGGCTACTTCATCTACATGATTATTCTTTAAAATAAGATCAATACCTTCTACCATCTCAACAATTTGGGATTGAAGTTCTTTTTCTTTCATTTTAAGTAAACCCGCTTCAACAAGTGAAAACTTTTTTCCATCCCAATGTATGATACAGTAGCCTAAATTACGACTTCCGGGATCTATTCCTAAAATATTCATTCACACCTTTGTTCACATAGTGAATAAAACTATTCAACTATCGTTTCTAACGCTATCTTAGCTAAATTTAGATAAAATTCGAAAAGTTATTCACATGAAAGTTTTAAACTTTATATTGATGTGAGCAAAGAGGATAAAGAGAAATGAATATAGGACAAAAAGTACTTTTTGAACTTAAAAAAGAGATAAGTGAAACAGAATATGAACGTTATATAAAAAAACTTGTCTATGATGCAAAGAATTCACGTTCAAATATGGCCTATTTTAATGCACCCAATATGATTGTTGCAAAGTGGATTAAAAGTAAATATACAGAAAAAATCATGCATCTTTTTGAAGTACTGGGTGAAGTAAAACCAGAAGTAAAAATAAATGTAGGTGCATTAAGTAAAAATACAACTAAACCTTTAGTAAAGAAAATCAGTGAAAAAAATCAGACAAAAAGTACCTACCTTAACCCCTCATTGACATTTGACAGTTTCATTGTAGGAGATTCCAATCAATTTGCCTACACCACAGCCAAATCAGTAGCAGAAAAACCAGGGAAGCAGTACAATCCACTCTTTATCTATGGTGGGGTAGGTCTAGGTAAAACCCACTTATTGCAAGCTATAGGTAACTATCATATTGATTTGGGTAAAACCGTTATTTATACCACCCTTGAACAATTTATGAATTCCTTCACTTCGCATCTTCGTTCTCAAACTATGGATAGATTTAGAGATAAGTTTAGAGAGTGTGATTTACTCCTCATAGATGATATACAGTTTCTAAGCCGTAAAGAACAAACACAAGAAGAGTTTTTTCATACCTTTAATGAACTTCACAATAATAACAAACAAATTGTTATCACCGCAGACCGTGCACCAAATAAAATAGCTGGACTTGTAGATAGACTTAAAACTCGTTTTGAGTGGGGTTTAATGGCAGATATACAACCTCCTGGACTTGAAACAAAAATTGCCATAATTCAAAAGAAATGTGAACTTGATGGTATTACCCTTAACAATGAAATTGTAAATTATATCGCTACACATATGGGTGATAATATTCGTGAAATTGAAGGTACCATTATAAAACTTAATGCACTTTCAA
>JALXBG010000154.1 GCA_026991605.1 Sulfurovum sp. | reverse complement strand
GATGCACAAAAACTTAGTAAAAATGATAAGTCTGAAATAACAAAACTTCTGAATCTTGCTCAAAGACAATTAGAGGTTGCAAAATATGAAGGTTATCTAACAAAATATGATACAGAGTATAAAAATTTATCTGAAGAAATTGATAGATTGAAAAAGAAAGTTTCTGAAGGCAATATTTTGGTGAAAGATTATGATAAAATTAAGAGTGATTTTACTTCTTTTTTTCAAAAAATACATACAGGTAAGAAAAAATAAATATTATAACTAAAGGATAAAAATGAATAATAACACGAAAGCCTTCGGACTGTGGAGTGCCGTATTTCTAGGTATTGGTTCTATGGTTGGGGCAGGTATTTTTGTCCTTTTGGGTGAAGCAGGTGCTATTGCTGGTAACTTGGTATGGATATCATTTATTTTGGGTGGTATTATTGCCCTGCTTAGTGGTTACTCTTTAGCCAAACTAGCTACTGTATACCCAAGCCGTGGGGGTATTGTAGAGTATTTGGTGCAGTGTTATGGTGAGGGTGTTTTTTCTGGTTCCTTATCCGTACTTTTTTACCTCTCTGCCATGGTTGCCATCGCGATGGTGGCAAAGACTTTTGGTACATACGCGGCGATGATGAGTGTAGGGGAGAACAGCCCACTTTGGGCAAACAGTTATGCCGTCGGGGTACTGTTACTCTTTATGTTTATCAACCTTGCAGGAAGTTCGCTCATTGCTAGAAGTGAAAATGTAATTGTCATTATAAAACTTAGCATTATTATTTTATTTACAGTAGTAGTCTTTTTCTACATTGATCCTGCACTGCTATCTTTAAAAGATGCCCCTCCTGTTATGAATGTTTTCTCTTCAGTGGCACTGACCTTTTTTGCTTTTGAAGGCTTTAGGGTGATAACCAATACAGCAGAAGATATGGATGATCCTGGAAAATTGATGCTAAAGTCTATGACTGTGGCGATAGTCTTTGTAATGGTTTTATATGTTGCAGTGACATTTGCAGTTTTTGGTAATTTGCCCTTACCTGAAATCATCAAAGCACAAGATTATGCTTTGGCAGAAGCAGCAAAACCTGCCTTTGGACACATAGGGTTTACCATTATGGCAGTAGCTGCACTTATCTCAACGGCATCGTCTATCAATGCCAATCTTTATGCAGTGACCAATGTCACCTACCAGATGGCAAAAAATGGTGAACTTCCTAAAGTCTACAAGCGTAATGTTTGGCACAGTAGTGAAGGGCTTATTGTGAGTACTGTTATCTTAATCGCATTTGTACTCTTTTTTGACCTTACTGAAATTGCAGCCATTGGGTCTATCTCTATTCTTTTTATACATGCGTTAGTCCACATAGGACATCTTTTCAAAATAAAAGATACCAAGGCTTCAAAATTCTTAGTCGTTTTAGCCATTGTCACCATTGCTGTGGCAATAGTCTTGGCACTCAACTATACCTCTAAACACATCCCTGATGTGGGGTATTTTATTGCAGGTGGGTTTGTTTTGGCATTTATTATAGAAATAGGGCTTCGTTTAGTAACAAATAGAGTGATTAGCCCACAGAGTTCTCATAGTGTATTTGAAAATATAGAAGATGAAATTAAAGAATTTATAGGAGATAAATAATGGAAAATGAAGAAAAAAGAATCATTATTAGAGGTATAGATATACCTTTTATGGATTTAGTGGTATTATTGGTAAAATTGGCTTTTGCAGCAATTCCTGCAATGATTATTATATTTACGGTCATGGGACTTTTATCGACACTTTTTGGTGGTGTATTTAATATGTTTATGTTTAGAATGTAAAAGGAAAATAGATGAAAAATACGATGCAGGCAATCTTTTTTGGATTTAGAGAAATCCTTACATGGCATACAATGAAGTATGCCCTTGCAATAGGTATCATTGTGACTGGTTTATGGATAGGTATAGGCATTGTATTATGGGATAGTATTGTAGACTTAAGCAGTCATGTTTTAGGTTGGGTACCTTTTTCCATGGTACGTTCTAACGGTGCATGGATGCTTTCTGCTTTTATTTGGCTACAGCTTATACTACTGACATTTGCACTGGTATTTGCTTTTTTTGGAAATTTTATTCTAAGGTCAATCTCTAAGGAAAAATATACCTCTTTCTCTTTATGGGTAGTTTTAGGAAGTACACTTTTTTGGTCTGTAGTTTGGTATTTTAAAGGTGACTATATTTATGCACAGTTTTTACAACTTCTCACTTGGCTTCCTTTTGAGACGATAGAAAAAGGTATTGCATTTTTGATAGGCTTTTATATTATTTATAATGGAATTATCGTATCGATGCTCTTTATTGCCAGTGTATTTAGTGAACCATTGATTGCTTCTGTAGAAAAAAGACATTTTGAAGGAGATGATGTACAAAGAGACAATATTTTCTCTTCTATAGGCTATACAATTAAAGACAGTTTACTATTTCTAATCCTCTCTCTTTTAGCTTTTCCTTTGCTTTTTATCCCTGTTGTAAATATTTTTGTACAGATAGTGTTATGGACATGGCTTGTGAAAGATACAGTAGGGTATGATGCCCTTGCTTTGGTTTCAAATAAAGTAGAAAAAGAAAAATTAAAAGAACATAGAATAGCTGTATGGTTTATCAGCTTTGTGACTATATTGTTTAACTTTGTACCCATACTGAATCTTTTTGGACCTTTCTTTGGAGAGATTACAATGTTTTACTATTTTAAAAACTTAGAGAAAAAATGAAAAAGAAATCTGTCACACAAGGAACGATGTTAAATCTAAAGGGTATGTTGTACTTGACTGCATTTTCTGTATGGATATTTGTGATGATGGATATATCAGATACATTAGAGTTTACAAAAGAAGCTATATTATCATATGGTTCAAATACCGCTGTGATTATATTTATTTTTTATATCATATTTCTATTGTTAGAATTTTTTGTGGATATAGAAGACTGATAGATTTTCAATGAAGGGAATAGTATAGAAGCTTATTATCTTAAACTCATTTATTTTATTCTCTTTGGCGGTATTACCTTAGTTGCTAGCTATCTCTATATTGGCTATAGAAAAAAACAAAGATTAAAAGATATAGAAAAGATACCTTTTAAAGAGGTACATCGAAAATTACTCTCAAAGTTACCACACTATAAAAATCTCTCAGACCCAGACAAGCAAAAGATTGAAAGATCCATCATACGTTTTGTCTATACGAAAGAGTTTATCGGTGTGAAGATGGATGTAACAGATGAAATGAAAATCGTTATTTCTTTTTATGCCTGTTTACTTCTTTTGCATATAGAAACAGACAATTGCTATGACAACCTTCATACAATCATTATTTACCCCTCTCCAGTGGTATTGAAAGACGTCAGAGAAAATGGCGGTATTTATACCAAAGAAGATTTTGTCATCGATGGTCAGTCTGCAAATGATACGGTGATACTTGTCTGGCATGATGCAAAATTTGAAGCCTACCATCTACGACATGACAATGTCATAGTGCATGAGTTTGCACATGAGATAGACTTTATGAATGGTGAAATAGACGGTGTACCTCCACTTGAAAACTCTAAGTATCATGAATGGACTTCCGTCTTATATGGAGAGTATCAAAAACTCAATGATGTAGCCATAAAAGACAGAGAATGGGGCAAATATAAACTACTTGGAAGCTACGCCGCCACGAATGAAGCAGAATTTTTTGCGGTAGTTACAGAGCGATTTTTCGAAGCACCACACAGTTTACATACCCATTTTCCAGAACTCTATAATGAGCTTAAAGATTTCTATAAGATGGATACACTTTCTTTGGTGTCAAATTAGTATGAATACTATTATAACTGTTAGTCAACAAACAGTTACTATCTTTTTTATACGTTATAGTACGGCTATGCAATCAAAGAGAATAAAATGTTAAAAACAATTTATCACTTTTATCGAGATGGGTTTCGTAATATGAAATTAGGAAAGCGCTTGTGGGTATTGATTGCAGTGAAACTTTTTATTCTTTTTGCAGTGGTCAAATACTTTTTTTTCCCAAATATTTTAGAGGAAAAATTCAACAATGATGCACAGCGTAGTGATTATGTGCTACAGCAACTTACTTCAGAAGGAGAAAATAATGGAACACATTGACCCATCCCTGATAGATTGGTCTAGAGCACAATTTGCTCTAACGGCACTTTATCATTGGATTTTTGTCCCGCTTACATTAGGACTTACTTTTATCGTGGCTATCATGGAAAGTATCTATGTTAAAACAGGTAATACTTGGTGGAAACAAACCACAAAATTTTGGATGGGACTTTTAGCCATTAACTTTGCTATTGGTCTTGCTACAGGTATCATTATGGAGTTTGAATTTGGTACAAACTGGTCAAATTATTCATGGATAGTCGGTGATATTTTTGGTGCCCCACTTGCGATTGAGGGATTGATGGCATTTTTTATGGAATCTACATTTTTTGCGGTGATGTTTTTTGGTTGGGAGAAGGTAAGTAAAAAAGCACACTTACTCTCTACTTGGCTTGTCGCTGTAGGCTCTAACCTTTCTGCTTTGTGGATTTTGATAGCAAATGGATGGATGCAACACCCAGTAGGTATGCACTTTAACCCAGATACTGCAAGAAATGAAATGACAGATTTTTGGGCGATTGTTTTTAATCCTAATGCCTATAGTAAATTTCTACACACCATTAGTAGTGGGTATGTCTTGGCATCACTGTTTGTGATTGCAATCAGTAGTTGGTATCTGTTAAAAAGACGTGATATCCAATTTGCCAAACGTTCCATGATGGTGGCTGCAAGTTTTGGTCTGATTGTTTCTTTGTTCAATCTGACAACAGGTGATGACTCAGCTAGACAGGTGGCTTTAAATCAACCCATGAAACTTGCAGCGATGGAAGGTCTCTACGATGGAAAATCAGGTGCAGAAATAGTCACCTTCGGTATCTTGGATTCATCTAAAACATTGTTGGACGATAAAGATCCTTTTTTGTTTAAAATAGCGATACCAGGTGGTCTTTCACTCTTGAGTTATCATAGTCTTGATGCGTATGTACCGGGTATTAAACAGCTTGTTTTAGGTGATGAAGAACACCATATTATAAGTGCAGCAAAAAAGATAGAGCAGGGTAAAGTGGCTGTACATACATTGAAAGCCTATAAAGAAGCAAAAAAATCAGGCGATACACAAAAGGCCAAAGATGAGAAATCTATCTTTGAAGCCAATAGTAAATATTTAGGTTATGGTTATCTCAGGTCTCCAGAACAGACAGTACCAAGTGTCCCTCTTACCTTTTATGCTTTTCACACTATGGTTGGGTTTGGGACGTGGTTTATTTTACTGTTCATGATTATCTTGTATATGACAATGACCAATGAATTGCATAAACACCGTTGGGTACTCTGGGCAGGTGTTTGGAGTCTTCCTATGGGATACATTGCACAAGAGGCAGGATGGATAACTGCTGAAGTAGGTAGACAGCCTTGGGCAATACAAGATATGTTGCCTGTAGGTATGGCGACTTCTTCGATTAGTTCGGGTTCTGTGATGTTTACATTTTGGATGTTTGCCATACTCTTTACAGGGTTGCTCATCGCAGAAGTGAAAATTATGATGACACAGATAAAAATGGGTCCAAAGGAGGATGGAAATGTTTGAAACACTTAGCTATATGCAATTGCAACAATATTGGTGGTTTTTAGTGAGTCTACTTGCAGCACTGTTTGTCTTTATGACTTTTGTGCAAGGCGGACAGACACTTTTGTGGTCACTGGGTAAAACGGAAGATCAGAGAGATGTCATTATCGGTGCATTAGGGAGAAAATGGGAACTTACGTTCACCACTCTTGTGATGTTTGGTGGTGCACTTTTTGCAGCATTTCCTCTTTTTTATGCCACAAGTTTTGGTGGAGCCTATTATGTTTGGATGGCAATTCTATTTTGTTTTATTATCCAAGCTGTAGCCTATGAGTACAGAAAAAAGCCAGGAAATGTTTTTGGAGAAAAGAGCTATGAAGTGCTTCTCTTTATCAATGGAAGTTTAGGTGTCGTGTTGATAGGTACAGCGTTGGGTACCTTGTTTACTGGTGGTAACTTTGTAGTCAATGAAATGCATCTGTCTCACTGGACAGTGCCTACGTATGGACTGGAAGCTGTGTTTAACTTTTTCAATGTTGCTTTTGGTCTGATGCTTCTTTTTCTTGCACGTCTGTTAGCAGCACTCTATTTTATGAATGCCATTGACAATGCAGAGATTTTAAAACGTGTACGTATTGTACTTAAGTATGAAATATGGATTTTCCTTCTTCTTTTTCTTTATGTCGCAGGAAGCATTTTGACGATGAAGGGGTATAGTTATGACCCAAATACTTTTGTCGTTTCTCTAGAACCTATGAAGTTTTTGCATAATTTCTTAGCTATGCCTGTCATTGCAGGGGCATTTATAGGAGGTGTGCTTTTACTTCTTGTAGGTCTTGGACTTGGGATCTTTTCTAAGAGTGATAAAGGTATCTGGGCAGCAGGTGTCGGTGTTATTTTGGTGGTAATATCTCTGTTTTTGATCCTTGGATACAATCATACAGCCTATTATCCGTCCCTTGCAGATATACAAAGTTCACTGACAATTCAAAATAGTTCAGGAAGTCACTACACATTGACAGCAATGTCTTATGTCTCTTTACTTGTTCCTTTTGTTTTGGGATATGTTATTATCGTATGGCGTGTGATGAATCGTGAAAAAATTACTGTGGATGAGATTAAAAATGATCCACATCACTATTAGAAGGAGTTTAAAATGGAATATATTGATGCGATAATATGGTATTGTGTTTGGCCTGTATTAATTTATGTGGCTTACCGCTTTGTATTGCTAAACATGAAACATCATGCAAAGATGGAGCGGCTGGAGATGCTTGAAGAACGATTTGGAAAAGAAATTGAACATCAGGAATGTGAGGAGTTTTAAGATAAAAACCGTATTCATATTATGATATTGTAAAATTTTGTTATACTACTTTTGTAATCAATAAAAACCTACAAAAGGAAAAGAAATGCAACATTATCAAAGTCTCAAAGAACATTATAAGTTTAGTGAAGAAGAAGCATCGATACTTAAAGAACTTCAACCACGCATGGAAAGTTTGGCAGATGAGTTCATTGATGGTTTTTATGACTATATTTGGGGTTTTGGTAAGACCGCAAAGTTTTTGAAAAATAAAGAGATTATCGCATATCACCGCGCCAAAATAAAGGAGTGGTTTGTTAATCTTTTTTGTGGAAAATATGATTTGCCTTATTTTATGTATCTTTATAAAATAGGAGAGATCCATGTCAAAATTGGCTTGCCCACACACTATGTTAACTCTGCTTTTACCTATGTGCGTACCTTTATCCTCACAAGTATCGAAGCCAATTTTGAAAATAAAGCACAACATATCAAAGAGATAGAAGCCGTAGAGAAGATAGTGGATATGAATCTTGATGTATTGACAAGTTCCTATCGAGAAGAGGAACTTAGCGCCTTTTTGTCACTTTCTAAAGTTGAAAAGGGTATCTTAAAAGGTTTAAAAAAGTTTAATTCATATATCAACTATTTTCTTGCTGTCGCTTTGGCCTTGGTAGCCTTTTTTGCTATCGGACTTTTTGGCTACGATATTTATCTACTCTTTTTCTCAGATATAAGTATCGAAAAAGGTATCTTGACTGTCTTGGGTAGTTTACTGGTTCTTTGGGCGGCAATAGAACTGATACATGAAGAGATAAACCATCTACAAGGAAAAGGGTTTGCAATCGGAGCATTTATCATGTTGGCGATGGCAGCATTGATTCGTAAAGTACTTATTTATTCTCTTTCTGCAGAAAAATCCGAAGAGTTGCTTATCATTGCTGCGGTGATTGTTGGGTTGGCAATTGCGTATTGGTTAGTGGGAGCAAAAAAACGCACAACGATTGATTAATTTTTAAAGAAAAATTACACTTGGGTTTAAGTTAGTTACTAAACTACTGTTTGGATTTCTTTCTATTTAGAAAATAAAATGGTAAAAAGAAGAGAAGTTCAAGTACGATAGAGATGCCTATGACTTTCCATGTACCCTGTGGGTCACCCGTCCAGAGTAGTCCACCCGTATTCATCCCAAAAAACCCTGTGATGAGTGTAAGTGGCAGAAAGAGACCAGAAAGCAAGGTGAGGTAATAGACATTTCTATTCATCTTTTCATCAACTTTAGCACGATAAAAGTCATACAAATGATCGAGTCTGTCCATGGCATCTTGTGCCATATCTCTAATGCGTTCCATATGTTCTAACAAGTCTGCATACGCAAGTTCTTCGAAGTTCGCACTGTTATGTCGTTTATGATGTGAAATAAATAATTCGAAGGAGAGTGTTGCATGAAACATAAGTCGGTAGATAAGTGAAGTATTCTTTTTATACATAAGCCACTTTTCCATAAACGTACTGTCGTAGTTTTCATCGTATAGTGCTTCTTCCAGATTTTCTACTTCATAGTGGTACGACTTTACTTTTTTAATGAGCAACTCAATTTTATCATCAATAAAATCATTCATTTGTGACAGAGAACCTACTTCATTAAGGTCCTCACTTTCTCTGTCGTAAAGATAGCATGTTTGTTCATGCACAACAAAGGCATATGAGAGTGTCACTATACGTTCATCTTGTACTTCTGGTAGTCTTAAAATAAGTATATTGTAAGGGTCTTTCACAATAAAGTCTGAAGGATGTTCCGTTGACTGTATATCTTCAAGGTGAAAGGTATGCAGAAGTTCTTTGAGCATTTGTAGTTCCCTTTTTTAGAGTTATTGTAACTAATGTTAGTTTGCTAACAGTTAAATAGGGTTTATTTGACTATACTTGCAATAAAAAAGGAATAATAATGCAAAGTAAAATGTATACAGCACAATTTGGCAAGGAAGAGAGCAATCAACTACTACGTTCAGTGTATAATTGGATGATGGTTGGGTTGTTGGTATCTGGATTAACCGCATTTATGGTGTCACATAGTGAACAACTTACACATATACTATTTGGAAATCCCTATATGATATGGGTACTTTTTCTTATTGAATTAGGATTAGTGATTGCAATTTCAGCAGGGATAAATAAAATGGATGTCTCTACAGCACGTATGTTGTTTATTTTATTTTCATTTGTCGATGGGTTGACACTGGCTGTTATCTTTATGGTATATACTGACACTTCTATTGCTAGTACATTTTTTATTGCTGCGATGACTTTCGGTGTGATGAGTCTCTATGGATATTTTACAGATACAGATTTAAGTTCTTGGGGTACGCTTCTTTTTGTAGGACTTATTGGTATTATTATTGCTATCGTTGTAAACTTTTTTCTACAAAGTCCTGTAATGGATTGGTGGATTAGTGTTATAGGTGTGATTATTTTTGTAGGATTAACAGCTTATGATACACAAAAAATAAAACAGATGGGAGAGCAAATGGTACAAGAGTCACAGGAAAGTCTGAGTCGTGTTGCTATTGTAGGTGCATTGTCTCTTTACCTTGACTTTGTCAATCTTTTTATTATGTTATTAGAGTTTTTTGGAAATAGAAGAAATTAAAAGATGGAGAGGTACATACAATGGAGCATATATTAAGCTTATTATCACAGTATGGACTGTGGGTTGTATTTTTTGGTATGATAGTCGAAGGAACCGCAGTTATTATTCTTTCTGGAGTTTTGTGTCACATGGGTGTACTTCCTTGTGGAGCGACTACTGTTGTGGCTATTTTAGGTGCGATTGCAGGAGACCAAATATGGTTTTATATTGGTCGAAACTATGCACAAAAGTTTTTATCTAAATTTCCAACTATTGAAAAACAGATCAAAAAACTACAAGAGAAAGTGCAATCCAAAGCAGACATTTTGGCTGTGACATCCAGATTTATTTATAGTGGTGCTATTGCCTTTCCTTTAGTGCTTGGCATACATCATTACTCACATAAAAAATTTACAGTTTTAGATAGTATAGGAGTATCTCTTGCCTCTGTCTCTGGACTTTCAATAGGGTACTTCTTAAGCAACAGTTTCCAAAAGGTATTGGGAGATATTAACCATTTTGAACATATGCTTCTTTTTATTATTGTGGTTGCTGTAGGTGTAAAAGTGTATAATTCTAAAACTACATAAAGGATATCTATACTATGACATCTCATCTTTCATTGCTTTTGCATGATACAATAGCACTTATCACAATACTTAACCCTATCGCGGCTGCAAGTATCATGATCTCTCTCATTGGGAGCGAAGCAACATCTTCAACGGTACGTCCCATAGCATTTAAAACAACATTAACACTTATTATCGCAGGGCTTGTTACACTTTATTCTGGTGAATATATTTTTAAGTTTTTTGGTATCAATGTGATGTCTATTAAAGTCATTGGTGGAATCTTATTGATGATGATTGCTATCAATATGGCATCAGGAAACTCGAGTAAATCAAGACATACACCTAAAGAACATGAAGAGGCAGAAGAGAGTGAAGATATTTCAATCGTTCCTTTGGGTATTCCTATTTTATTTGGACCAGGAGTCATCGCTACTATTATTGTTTTAAACAATACAGCTATGAAAACACTTTCCCTGCTAGATAGTTATATAATAGTTAGTCTATCAATTCTTCTTTCCAGTATTGCAACCTATTTTGTTTTGGTAAATGCTATTCATATTAATCGTATTTTAGGTGTTACAGGGATGAAAATACTGACACGTATTATGGGACTTGTCGTAGGAGCGATTGCTGCACAATTTATGGTTTCAGGCATTAAGGGGTTATGGGGATGAAAATCTTC
>JALXBG010000153.1 GCA_026991605.1 Sulfurovum sp. | reverse complement strand
CTGCTTTGTAGGCTGCGATAAGCTTCTCTTTAAGTCCTCCAATAGGCAGTACTTTCCCCGTCAATGTCACTTCACCTGTCATAGCAATCTTATTATTTATCTTTTCTCCAGAGAGTATCGATGCTATGGCTGACACCATAGCAATACCCGCAGACGGACCATCTTTTGGGGTAGCACCTTCAGGTACATGTATATGCAAGTCATAACGCTTATAGACCTCACTTGCATCAATCGTGATACATTCTTCTCTCTCTTTTGGACTATGAGGTATAATAGAAGCAGATATAACCAAATCTCCTTTATCTATCAGTTTTTTCACCACAGAGTGCGCAATACGTACAGACTCTTTCATCACATCACCAAGACTTCCTGTAAGCTGTAATGCCCCCTTGCCTTTAATTTTAATGGCTTCAATGGTGAGAACATCACCACCCACTGCTGTCCAAGCAAGTCCATTGACTACGCCCATTTGTGGTTTTGTATGTACCGTCGAAATTTCAAATACCTTTTTGTCGGTATATTTCTCTAAGTTTTTCTTGGTAATCATGATACAATCTTTACTTTTATCTTCCAAAAGTTTACGTGCACTTTTTCGCATAAGTCCCGCGATACGGCGGCGTAAGTTTCTTACTCCTGCCTCTCTTGTATACTCATCTATGAGTAACTTTAATGCTTTATCAGAGATGGAAAACTCTCTATGCTTTAAAGCATGTTTTTTAAGCTCTTGGGGAATAAGATAACGCTTGGCTATCTCAAATTTTTCTTTAGGTGTATAAGAATTAAGTCCTATAAACTCCATCCTGTCACGCAGTGGTGCAGGAATGCGTCCTACATCATTTGCCGTGGCTATAAATATTGCTTTACTCAAATCAATATTAAAATTTAAATAGTAGTCTCTGTATTTACTGTTTTGTTCGGGATCGAGTATCTCAAGTAGTGCAGCAGTTGGGTCTCCTCGCATAGAGCGCCCTACTTTATCTATCTCGTCCAATACAATGACAGGATCCATGCTTTTTGCTTCTATGAGTCCCTGTACAAGACGTCCCGGCATTGCACCGACATAGGTACGTCTATGTCCACGTAGTTCATTGACATCTTCCAACCCACCCAATGCCATACGCACCAAAGGACGTCCAAGTGCTGTGGCAATAGAGTTTGCCAAAGAGGTCTTCCCTACACCTGGAGGTCCTGCAAAACATAAAATGGCTCCTTGGCTCTCTTTTTGTTTAATCCCACGAAGTTCTGCCAACTCTCGTACAGAAAAAAACTCTACGATACGCTCTTTTGGTTTTTCTAGTGAATAGTGATCTTTGTCAAGTTCTTCTGAGACTTTTTTAATGCTCAAATTTTCCTTGGTAAGTTTTCCAAAAGGCAGTTCAAGTACCCACTCCAAGTATGTTTGTAACACATTGGCATCTGAAGAGTCAGGGTGCATACGTGCAAAACGGTTTAACTGTTTACTTATCTCTTTATAGGCATCTTCTTGCATGTACGGTTTGAGTGCCTCTATTTTTTCTCTAAAGTTGGCTATCTCTTCTTCACGCTGTGTGTCCATACCAAGCTCATGTTGTATCTCTTTAAGCTGCTCTTTTAAAAAGTACTCTTTATTGGTCTGTTCTATTTTTGAGTGTACTTTCGTACGTATTTCACGTTGTACTTTGGCTGACTCCATCTCTGAAGTGACCACATCTATAAGCCCTAGCAGTCTTTTTTCTATGTTAGGTTCGATATAGAGTCTATAAGCAACATCTTTGTCAAGTTTTAACATCGAAGAGACCAAATCAGCAATACGGTTAGGTTCATCATTCTCTTCAATCGTACGTACCAAATCAGCAGGGAAAGCACTGTTCATTGTAGAAAGACTTTTAATCTTATCTCGTAATATCCCCATAAGAGCATCTGCTTTGAGTTTATCATAACGCTCAATTTTGACAATATCAATGAGTGCACGATTAAAATCACCCTCTTCTTTCTCCACTATCTTTGCACGTGCATGTCCTTGAAAGAGTATCTTTACTCTCCCGTCTGGTATATGTACCTTACGCATAATAGACCCCACAACGCCTACTTCATAGATGTCATTAAAATCTCTACTTCCTTCTTTCCCCTCTTTTGAAGAGGTGACAAAAAGAAGTGAATTGTTTTCCATTGCGTCTGTAGCTGCATCAATATCTTTTTGATGGGTTAAAAAAATTGGGCTTATCATAAAAGGGTAGAGAAAAAGCTCATCTTCTACGACTATAGGCAGCGTGGTGGGAAATGCATCATAATCACTAAGTTGCATGGGTATTCCTTAAAATGTATATTTTGTATGATTTATTGTAGGGGCAGATTCCATATCTGCCCTAATTTGCGTATGTGTCTCGTGGACAGATATAGAATCTGCCCCTTCATATTTATATTTTAATCAAATATCTTCCCAATAATCCCTTGCTTTGGTGCCGTAATATCTTTCATTTTGACAAGAGAGTCATTGTTTTTTGCCCTATATATCTTAGCAGCATTTGGTTTACCTGTACGGTCATACAGTGCTGCGATATTTTCATTAAGCAGGTATTGGCTCATATGTAGACGAATCAACAGTGTATTGACTAGTGGTGCATACGCAGACCCAGGATAACGATATAGATAGGTTTTAGCTCTTGATAACGTATCCATAATCAATTTTTGGTCTTTGTAAACATCTTTGATACCCAAAAATGATGCTTTGAGCTTCATAAAGTCAATATAATCACGGTTATCACTCTCACCATAACGTTTATTATATTCATCCAAATAATAGTTTGCTAAAAGGTACTTTTCATTGTTCATATGGGCATGTGCCAACATCATAATGGCTGTTGGCATCAATGGAGAACGCATATGCTCACTCTTTAAAGAGATATAATACGCATCAGCTTTGTCCATATTGTCACTGCTGATACTCTGACCGATTTTCTTATACCAGTAGAGTGCCGGCTTGTTAAACTCTTCTATATCCTCTGTATCTTTAGCACAACCTACAAAGAAAAATGCCAACACCAATCCTACTAAAACAGTATTTTTAAAATACATAATTCACCTTACAATATTAATATAAATACTATCATAGCTCAAAGTATGTAAAAAGTGTATTAAGAGTCAGGTTGTCCTACAATTTGTGCGTATCCAGTTTCTTGGTTAATCAATATATCAATGAAAGGTATAGCAACAGGATCAATAAAAGTAAATCGGATTGTACAAGGGGCATGTAGAACCGTATGAAAATCATTGGTTCCACCTTGTATTACGCCTCTATGTGGACGGCCTAAAT
>JALXBG010000152.1 GCA_026991605.1 Sulfurovum sp. | reverse complement strand
ATTTTGAGGTCTATGTCTGCACGGTTGTCACACTCAAACCAAGGCTTGAGTCCTTTCTTGCGAAGTGCATCTGTCGGTGCACCTTTTTGGTCGAAGTCTAGTCGATGGTCACCATAACAATAACGCATACGGGTAAAAGAAGACATTATATATTTATCAATATCAATACTGCTTGCATCTCTGTCAAACCTATCTACACCATCTTTAAACATCTTTTTAAGCCATAGCTTCACATCTTCATCATCAGCTTGAAGGCGTTCTTCTATACGTTGAGCATAACACAGTGCCATGCCCAAATCAAACTCAGGAGAGATGCCCGCATGTGCCATGCAGTACCCTAGTTGATAATCCACATGTAAAAATTTCTGTCCTCTAAGCCAATCTATAAGCATTTTAGCATCAGGAGAGGCAAGTATAGGGTCAATAGTTGGATTGGATTTTTTGATGCCGTAGTAGGCTGCTATAAGGGCAATATCATGATTACCTAAAACAACTTTAATACTATCACGAATACTATATAGATAATAGAGTGTCTCCAATGAGTCTTCACCCCTGTTGACAAGGTCTCCCGCAATCCATAGTGTATCATGAGTGGGGGTGAATTCTATTTTGTCCAAGAGTTCCATAAGAGAACCATGACACCCCTGTATATCTCCAATAGCCCAAACTGCCATTAGACATATCCTAAGGCTTTTTTATAAGCCGAAACTTTATCTTCAAACTTCATCGCTGCATATGCTGAGGACGGTGAAGGCAGATAGACTGTTTCTATTTCTAAGTGTGAGAAGTGGGTTTTAAAGAGTGCTTCAGATTTTTTACCTGTAAAGGCTAGTTTTTTGATGGTAGGATACGCTTCTAAAAAACCTGCGATGTCATTGACCTCTTCATTTTCCAAAGAGCTGTCAAGTGAGTTGTCACGAGAACACTCTCTGACCATATCCCAAAGCCCCAATTTCGCCTCTTTGAGTAACCAAAGTTTTTGGTCACGGTTGTTTATGGGGTAGGTTGTCACCTCTTCTAAAATCTTCCAAAACTTATTACTAGGATGTGCGTAGTAAAAGTTATGTTCAAAAGACTTGATACTTGGGAATGAACCGAGTATCAAAGTCTCTGTATCTTTAAAGACAATAGGGTCAAATGGATGCTGTAGCTGTTCACTCATACAATTCTCCTGTAGGGTGGGTTTTCCAACCCACCAAATTATTCAATAGTTTTAATAAAATATAATACATTATTATTGGTGGGTTAGAAAACCCACCCTACTTGCATGCTTTTTGCATATTACGCACTATTAAGACTAAAAGCGACAATGCCAAAATCTTAGAATTTATCTCTGAACCTTTATGGGTATTGAGAAATGCAACCGACTTAGTTACGGCTTCACCCTGCTGCTGCATAGAGATGATGTCTGGTAGGTAGTATTGAGAAAATAGTAATGCTGTAGCCAAGACAAAAAAGGTTGCCACTTGTGTCACAGTGTCACGTTCAAATTTTTTAAATTTGTAACCCTCATAAAGTACTACTACCACTATCAGGACATTGACAACATATGACAGACGTAAAAAGTTTTCCGTCATGATCTGCCCTTCTTGGAAACGTGTCAATAAGTCAGCACCTAACCATGCCTCTGTATGAAAGGTGACGGCTGTCACTACGATGCCTGCATAGAGCATCATCCCCAGTACGGCAGAAGTAAAGATAAGGTACGCCATGGTTACCATTCTAAAATTTTTATTCATTATTTGTTTTCCTTAATTTATATTAAGCCTTACGGCGTAAGTGTGAGTGTATTCAGGTTTCCTTACGTGGTGCGTTAGAAAACGCACCCTACAAGAGTTCAATCACAAAGCCTCTGTCGAAGCCTGCTAAGTCTTTGTAAAATTGTATGGATTTTACTCCAAGTTCATTAACAAAAGCTGAGAGTGGTTCTTTTTGGTCGTAGCCCATCTCACAGGCAAGCCACTTAATGCCTCTATTCTTCACATCTAGGATGATTTGTTTCAGAAGTTCATCCCCTACTCTACCACCAAAAAGTGCCTCTTTAGGTTCATAGTCAACTACATTTGACTCTAGTAGAAAATCTTCTGCAATGTAAGGAGGGTTAGAGACCACGAGTTCGACAGGCTCACGCACCTCATCTATAAGATTTGACTTTCTCAATTCTATCTGCTTTTCCAAACCAAAAGTCTCTATGTTTTTCTGTGCCACACGTAAAGGTGCATCACATATATCTGTAGCAATACTCTGTAGCTCAGGGAACTTACGTGCCAACACAATAGAGATAGCACCTGTCCCCACCCCTATCTCAGCTATACGTGTGATATGCTCTTTTTCTATGATGTCTGCTACTAAGTCTATAAGTATCTCCGTCTCAGGACGGGGGATAAGCACACCCTCTTCTACTTGAAGATGTATATCATAAAAACTAGCTTCACCCACTATATACTCATAAGGTTCATTCTTGGCACGGCGTTTTATAAGTGTTTTATACGTACCTACATCTTCTAAAACATCACAATCATGTGTCATAAGATACATACGATCTTGTTTTAAATGGTATGCGAGTAATAACTCTGCTTCATATGGAGGTCGTTCACAGGCTTCTTTAAGCTCTAAGTTTGCCCAGATTAGGGCTTCTTTATTTGTCATCTTTTACACCAAAATCTTTCAAATAATTCCGACCCAATCCATAATATCCTGAAGCATAATGTTTAGCTTTATTCTCAATATACTTCCAAAACTCATCAGTTTTCATTATTTTTTGAAGTTTTATAAGCTCTTTCTTTGGAGCATAAGCACACATACCATTATAAAAATATAAATTCTCATCTTCACTATAAAAGGTTTTAAACCCTTTTTTTACCAATTGAGGAAAAAATAGTTTCTCTTTCCTCTTCTCTAATGATTGACTTCGACCAAAAGCATACCAATCTGGATATTTTCCTTTTCCTTTATCTCGTGTAGAAAGTAATTCTTTATATTCACAAAGATACGTATAAGCTTTTGGATAACTCATTTTAAATTTATCTTTTTCTATAAAAATAGGTTTACCATCTTTAGCATGTCTATATGGAAAAATAATCTTCTCAACCAATTCATCAAACTTATCATATTTAGCCAATTTGTTACTATTGATAATATTTTTACAAATCTCTTTTTCTATAGGGATGTTATCATCTTTATAGTAGTATTTATCATCTTCTTTTATTGGCTTGAAAATATAAACACGATTTTTCAATGTAGCAATACCACTTTTTGTATCATATATCTCACCAAAAGGTTTTCCACTAGACTCTATGATTTTAATGAAACTGTTATTTTTTAAATTCCAACCTTTAAATGAATCCAAATCTTCATATTTCTCTTCGATAAACTTTATTTTTTCTAATCCTTGCAAAGTGGTTGATTTCTCTTGAGTATAAAATACTGAATCATTACTACCCTTTTGAATAAAACATAAACAAGTATATGTCATTCTTGATTGAAATATCTGCTCATCTCCAAAATCTACTATTTTTAATAATGCTTTTTGTTTCTCAAAATATTCTCTAACTGCTCGTCCATTAACACTATTTATAAAACTATTGACAGTTATATAACCTAATATCCCATTATCTTTTAAAAGTTCATATCCTATTTGAAAAAATGGAATATATAAATCAGGGTGTCCACTTCTGCAGGTACTCCATTCTTTCATAGACGCTTTAGTTTCATCATCCATATTACGAGAACAAACATAAGGTGGATTACCAAGAATTAAATCAAACTTTGTCTCTTCCCAATCATATTTTAGGCTATCACCTTGATAAATATTAAAAGTAAACTCTTTTTCATCTTCATTTTCTGAAATAGCCAATAATGCTAAAAGAATTTCTGTTCTCTCTACACTATATTTCTGAATATCCACACCATAAATATTCTCTTGAAATATTTTTTTATAAGACTTATTTGTTTTAACTTTTAACTCTCTACTTGCATCTATTAAAAAGCCTCCACAGCCACAAGCTATATCAACTACTTTTACTTTATTGAGAGATTTTATTTTTAAAGTCTCAAAAGATTGTTGTGTAATATATTCTCTAATATTATCAGGAGTATAAATAGCTCCATTAACTAATTTATCTGATGGTGATATTACAAATTCAAAAAGTTCTAAAAGTTGCTCAAAACAAAATGATTGATTAATTTTTTTTAAAAGTTCTAAAAACTTATTAAGTGTTTCAAGTTCTTTTGTATTCTCTTCTTGAATAATTAAATTAAGAATTAAATTATTTTTGATATTAGATTTTTTTTTCAATATAAGAAATGTTGTTACAAGTAGTCTATTAATAGATTTTACATCTGTATAGTCTTTTAAAAAATCTAAAACTGCTTTATTCAACTAAATCTCATTATAGAATAAGTTTGTATATTTTTTTATTTCAGTTTGTATTTTTCTAAATTCTCTTAATATTTTTAATTCTAATTCATGTCCTTCTCCTAAAATACCAAGATAATTATCAATCTCTTTACTCTGTTCTTCCAACTTCTCAATCATCCAAAGTAATTCATGCCTTTTTAAAAAAAGATTTAAATTAACAAAAATATAGAAACCTATAATAGATTTAGCAAAAATTTTACCCTTACAATCTCTCTCTAAATGATGGTCATACTCTCCATCACAAGGATCTATAAAACCATCTATATCTTTCCATTTATTAGATTTTGCTCTATTACAAAAAGGACAAGAATAAACTAAATTACTATAGTCTTCTTTTAAACATGTAAATCTAGCTATGGAGTGTGGTTTGAAGTGGTCTATTTGGTAGCCTCTAGCTCCACCATGGTAAATATCTAAATCATCACAATAACCGCATCTTTTATTAAAGTCTTCTCTAATATAAGGTTTAAATGATGTATAGTTTGCATAAGTTTTAGTACAAGTTCTTATAGGTTTTTGTTTTTGTACAGTCCTAGCCATTCTTTAACTCTCTTAATTCAGCTAATAAAGTATCTGTACTCTCTATCATTTTATGAAGTCCATCTAAATTTTTTGTACCTTTTAAATGTTCAGGGAGTGAAGATGGTTGATTTGTTGCTTTTTCAATAAAAGTGTCAAGTTCTAGTAACTTTGCTTCTTCTGTTGCATTTAAAGCTTCTGTATTTGCTTTTTCAGTAAGTTCTAAAAGTTCCTTTTCTGCATTTTCAATTCTTTTTCTATAATGTATTATTTGATTCTCTACAGTATCTAAAAAATTTGCTTTTGCATTAGTCTTTTCTTCACTTCCATGTAAAATATCTTTTATATAAATCATATTTACATCTTGACTGGTTTTTATTGCTTGGTCATCATAAGAAGTTAGTACAAAGCAAGGAAATTTTTCTTTGGTATCTAATATTTTTTCTGTCAAATCTACACCAGTATAAGGGACATTATAATTTATATCACTTTTATATTCATTTAACATATAATCAGAAATAATTGCATCTGGATTCTTTTCAAATATTTTTTCATACATTAAATCTAATGAATTTTCAGGTAATAAATATTCTATACTAAATTTATTGTTGGTATCTTTCTCCTCAAAATAATCTAAAAAATCATCAATGTCTTCTCTATATTCATCTACATAAATTATTTTATACATTTTGTTTATTCCTTATATATTTTCTAGGGAATGTAATTCTAATTCCAAAACCACCATTAGGAGGATATATTAACTTTACATTACCCTCATTATCTTTAACTATTGATTTTATCAACCACATTCCTAGTCCTGTACCCTCTTCATCACCTGTATGCTTATTAACATTTGTTGTAAACATTGGTTCAAAAATTTGATTGTGATTAGTTATATCTTTTGAAAGTCCATTACCATTATCTTGATATTCTATAATAATATTTTTTTCATTATCTGAAATTTGAATATTTACTTCTCTATCTCTATCAATTGTAGAATTATTAAATGCATCAATAGAGTTAACCAAAAGATTGTTAAAAATACTATCTATATCTATTTCATATATTCTCATACTTACTTGCTCAATCTTATCAATATTTAATGTAATGGCTCTATTAGTTAAGACAGTTTCCCAATCATCTTTAAAAGTATTAAAGTAACTTTTAAATTTTAATTGTTTCATTTTTCTTTTATCTTTTCTAGCTACCCCCAGTGAAAAATGTAACCAATTTTGAAGTTTTAAATCTTGTTTTTTCATGCGTTCTAAAAAATAGAATGGATTTTTTCTATCTTCTATATTTGAATAATCATTTTCATCTATTTTGTGACTTATTAATCTCTTTAACTTATCTATTCTAGAATTTAAATTCTGTGATATTTTACTTAAATCATGACTAAAAGAAGCTATTACAATACCACTACTTGCCATACCTCTTAAAAGTTTTTGCTCATCTTTTAGTTTTTCTATCTCCTCTTCTTTATCTTCAAGTCTTTTAGATAAAACAATTTTTACTGTATCTTCTTCTTTATTCTCTTTTGACTTATTATTTGATTCCTTATTCTTTCGAGCATCTTCCAAAATTTTTTTTGCCAAATTATCAGCATATTCTTGTTCTTTTATATCAATATCTGTTTCTTTATAAAAAGCTTTCATTTCTCTTGCAATATAAGAACGATCTTCTTCAAAAACATCTAATATTTTTAAAATTAGTTTTTTAAAAATTTCAAAAGGCTTATTCTCTTGTAAACCATCTCTACTTGATTTATCTTGTAAATCTAAATTTCCTAGTCGTGTAATATTGATAGAACCAGCAATATTATTTTCATTAACTTTCCAGCTACCTGTTGGATGACCTACTGGGGCTGTACTTTTAGATCTTCTATTACTAAGGCTAAGCCAATCAAAAGAGCTATTATTTATTTCACCATAAGGTCTAACTCTAAAGTCATCTCTGAAAAGTTTTATACCTCCAAATTTATTAAGCCAATCTTTTCTCTGATTACTATTTACTTCTTTATAGAAGAATTTTTTTATATCACCTTTTTCAGCTGTACGCTTCATAAAATAAAATGTAGCTTCAAAATCACCTATTTTAGAAAAAGTATCTTCCTCATCTTTTTTGGCAAAACCTTTTATAAGTTCATTAAAAGTTGTTGTTTTTGTCCAGAACCCCTTTTCAAAAGTTGTTTTATCATATGGATAAGTTTTCATTTTATCCCTATTAAAAAGATTAGGCTTGATACTTTTTATATCATATTCATTTCTATAAATTTGAATTTTGACATTTTGATTCTTGTCTGCTTTAACTTCAATTTTATAATCATAATCATCACAAACAGAACCAAGGATCTCTCCGTATTTATACTTTTCATCACTACTAAATAAAAATAGTTGAAATCCACTTTGTTCTTTAGGTGGAACAAGGACTTCTAAGTCATCAAAAACCTGTGACACATAAAAATCATCCCAGTTATCTCTAAGTTCTGAGACTTTTAATACAGTTCCATTTATAAATGAATAGTTGTTTATTACTGCTTGAACTCTATCATCATCAATCTCACTTAGTAAATATTTTTTTAAATCAAATACTTGCTTAATTTCTAAATCAGCTTCAATTTCACCAATAACTTTGGTATCAGCATTATCAAATTCTTTCCAATCTACTTTCCAAATGTAGGCTACTTCATCTTTTATCTTTCCATATTTTTCAACATCATATTTAGTAGTCATTTCACATTTATCACCAAGCTTATCTAATGCAAAACGACCAATTCCCTTCGCACCAGCTTTTACTCTTCTTGTTTTAGTAAAATAATCATAAGCTTTATTATCTGTACCAATTGTCATCCAATGCTCTTGAATGATTTGTTGAGTCATCCCTTCACCCGAATCAATAATATATAAACAATCTTTCTTTTGATTAAAATAAATCAAAGACAAAGGACTATCTGCATCATAGCCATTTTTAACAAGCTCAATAATAGCACCTTTAGATGATGCTATATTTTCACGACCTATAAGTCTTGCTGTTCTTGCTGATACCTTGAAAGGAATTTTTGCCATAATATCATACTTTCATTATTGAGTAATTTTAAATATATTATACCTAATACACGGTAAGTATTTGTTTCTTTTTATTTAGTTAAAAAAATTTAGAGCTTGAAGTTCCTCAATACGTTTATCATCTACTGAGAAAATATTAAGTTCACTGTCTTTACTTCTGTTTTTATGGGGTAAATCTAAGGTATGTAGAGAGTCGTGTCCTTTGTAACCTAAGAACAAAGAGAGTTTTTTAGGAAGTTGTGCGTCTAAAAGAAACTTCATTATGCAGCATCAACCTTGTAGATTGACTTCACCTGTGAGAGTTTAGAAGCGTATTGTAAAACGGCTAAAATATCGTCATTTTCTAAATCTTCGTAATCATCCAATATTTCATCATGAGTCATACCTGAACCTAAAAGTTCAAGTATCATCTCAACAGGATAACGTAAACCACGTATGGTTGGTTTACCATGACAAATTTCAGTATCTATCGTAATACGTTTGAGTAAATTTTTCATCGTTATCCTTTTTATATATTCTATCTAAATTACTACTCTTTGTCCACAAAAGAAAATATCCCATCTTTAGGTAACTCTGCCTCTTCACCCACAATGGTATTGGATGCATCAAATCCAAGCTCTTTGAGACGTTCAAGTACAGGTGGATGCGTATAGTAAAAGAAGATGACCAAAGGGTGTGACTTTGGAAATGACTTGTTTTCAGTCACAAGTTTCATGAGGGCTGAGACAAGATTTTCTTTGCCTCCCATCTCTGAGCCAAACTCATCGGCTGCGTATTCGTTGTGACGGCTTACTGCTGACATAAATGGGGTAAAGACGAAGCTAAGTAGTGGTAGGAGTAACATAAGCATCGCTATTTGTACACCTGCACTAGGGCTTACACCCATCTCTAAAAACAGTGCATCAGGTAAATGCCCGAAGAGGTAAAAAGCGATAAAAAGTAGTAGTCCCATCAACCCTATGTTTTTCCAGATGTCACCATGAGTGAAGTGCCCTAGTTCATGTCCTATAACCGCTAAAAGCTCTTTGGTATTGAGTTTTTGAGTCAAGGTATCGAAGAGTACCACACGTTTGGATTTACCTAAACCACCAAAAAAGGCATTGAGTTTTCCATCTCGCTTAGAGGCATCCATAATGAAAATACCATCATTTTTAAGCCCTACTTGCTCCATGAGTTTAGAGATTTCTTCTTTAAGTTCGCCCTCTTCTATGGGTGTAAATTTATTAAAGAGTCCCATAAATGTTGGCATGAGTACATTGGCTAATACTGCCACAGTAAACATAGAGGCAAAGCCCCAAAGCCACCAGGACTCAAAGCTGCTTATAATCCATGCTAAAAGTGCAAAGATAGCCCCACCAATAATAAAAAAGAGGAGTGCAGACTTAAGTGTATCAACGATAAACATTTTAGGCGTCATTTTGTTAAAACCAAAGTCTTCGTCTATCTTGAACTTTTGGTAGAGTTCAAAAGGAAGTCCTACTATATAATTGACACCAATAAAACCAAACAAAAAGAGTACAGCTTGAAGAATAGTTCCATCAACTTGTACTACAGAAGACAACCAGGCAAACCCTGTAAATACCCACCAGACAAACATAAAATAATCTACAAAAGTACTTACAAGTTCTATCTTCCCGTTGGCAACAGCATAGTTACCTGCTACGAGGTATTTGTCTGCTGACATGAGTACTGGTGTTTTACGTTTTTCTTGGTTGATGTACCCTATCTGCATGACACCAATATAAATTTTTATAAAGGTATAAATAGAGTATAAGATGATAATGGTTTCTAACATAGAATTCCTTCTAATTAATATATGGTTGGAATATACCTAATCAAGACTTAAATTTGCTATAATTGCGACAATTACGCTTAAGGATTTTTTTTGGCACTCGTCGACCTTTTTAACATTAAAAAACAATATGACATCAAAGTACTTCTAAATGATGTTGATTTTCATCTCAATACAGGTGAACGCATCGCCGTTGTAGGGCAAAATGGTTGTGGAAAATCTACCCTTATGAAGATAGCTTTGGGTACAGAAGAACCCACTGAAGGCAAACGTGTGGTAAATGCCAACCTGCAGATAGAGATGCTTTCACAACAGCCTCACTTTGAAGCCGACCTCACAGTAAGAGATGCCATACTAGGGGAACTCGCAGAACTCAAAACAGCTCAAGAGGAACATGCCAAACTAAGTCTTGAAGTTGCAAATGATTTTGAAAACAAAGAGTTATTGGTCAAATTAGAAAATATCACTGCTTTTCTTGACCACCATAATGCATGGAACTTAGATGACAAGATAGAGCGTATCTTACAGGAGTTTAAACTCAAAGAGTATGAAAACCGTTTGGTTATCTCACTCTCTGGTGGAGAGCAGCGTCGTGTAGCATTGGCTTCACTAGTTCTAAAAAAGCCTGATGTACTATTACTTGATGAACCGACTAACCACCTTGATGTCTATATGGTAGAATTTTTAGAGGAGATACTGCTTAAAGAGAAGTTTACCTTGCTCTTCATCTCTCATGATAGACACTTCATTGATACCATTGCTACCCGTGTAATAGAAGTAGAAAACCAAGGGCTTGTCTCGTATAAAGGTGGCTACCGTGACTACTTAGTGCAAAAAGAGGAGCGTATGCTCTCACTAGCCAAGAGTCACAACACCTTAATCAAGATGCTCAAACGTGAAGAAGAGTGGTTAGGTAAAAGTGTTAGAGCTAGAGAAAAACGTAACCAAGGGCGTAAAGCCAGAGTTTTTGAACTAAGAGAACAAGCCAAGAAAAACCCTACCCTTATCCGTAAGATGCAAGTAGAACTCGAACGTGAGAAAAAAAGCTGGAGAGGGGAAAAGGGTCTAAGCAAACGCAAGATGCTTTTTGATGTTGAAAACCTCAAGTACTCCATAGCCAATAAATTACTTATAGAAAACTTCTCTACACGTATACTTCAACGTGATAAGATAGCCATTGTCGGTATCAACGGTGCGGGGAAATCTACCCTACTTAAACTTCTTCTTGGCCGTCTCAAAGCAGATGCTGGGCTCATTAATAAAGGTGAGTTTACCATAGGCTATTTTGACCAACATAGAGAGATGCTTAATGACGAGCATACCCTCATAGAGACTTTTTGTCCAGATGGAGGTGACCATGTAGATGTACAAGGGAAAAATATGCATGTCTATGCCTACCTCAAAACCTTTTTATTCCCCGAAGAGTATATGAATAAAAAGGTGGGGCAACTCTCCGGTGGAGAGAAAAACCGTGTAGCCTTGGCACTGCTTTTTACTAAAAATGTTGAATGTCTTATACTCGATGAACCTACAAATGATTTGGACATCCAGACCATTACCATTTTAGAAGACAAACTCATTGCATTTCAAGGAGCGCTACTCTTTGTCTCTCACGATAGATATTTTATAGACAAAATAGCCTCTAAACTCTTCATCTTTAAAGGCAATGGTCTTGTAGAAGAGTCTTTCCAAACCTATACAGAATATCTTGAGATAGAAAAAGAGATGAAAGAGCTTGATGGATTAGAAAAAGAGTTTAAAACACTAGAGAAAAAAGAAGAAGTTTCTAAAGAGAAAAAACAGACAAAACTCAGTTACAAACAGCAACAAGCCTATGATAAATTGCCAGATGAGATAGAAGCTTTGGAAAAGACGATAGAAGAGATAAATACTTGTTTATATGACCCAAAATGTTATGAGGAAAAAGGCTTAACAACTTTGAGTGAAGAACTCTCCAAACTAGAAACACTCTATGAAGAGAAAATGGAAGAGTATCTAGAGGTACTAGAGATTTATGAGTCTTTATAAACGTGAAGCAGTTCACGTTTGCTTTACAGGTCTCACCAATAGATAACAACTGAACGTCGTCCCCAACGTAGCGCACGTCTTAAATCAAGCCCCATATATATGTCAATACGTTTTCTATAGCGTTTATTCATCTTATCACGTACTCTATAATACCCTCTAAGTCCACCAATACGTACTCGGGTACCATTTCTCATACCAAACCGTGTTAACAAGTCACGAGAAACTGCAATAACTTTCATACCTGGATGGATATGATTGTTCCATGCTGCTAGAAATGGTGTACTATCAGTTTGATTGCCATGTGAAGTATAGGCTGTTGCTGTGACACGAAGTTTATGAGTACCAAAAGCATTAATATCAAGGTTGTTTCCTAGACCTTTATTATCTTCTTTGCGTTGTTTTGCTTCCATCTTTGCTAAAACATACGGTAATGGTAATTTTAATACCTTACCAGGACGTATGGTTGTAGCATCTGTAATATGGTTAAACGTCACAATATCTTTGGCAGAGAGTTTAAACATTTTTGCAATAGAAAGCAAGGTATCTCCAGACTCAACCGTATAACTTGCACTCGATAAGGTATTCACCATCTTTTGCGTATACGGCACCTTTAACTTTTTTCCTATACGAAGTGTGGTAGATTTTTTAATACCATTGAGTTTTGTAAGTTGTTTGACTTTCAGGTTCAGTTTTTGTGCTATTCTACTAAGAGAATCACCTTTGAGTACCGTATAATTTGCATAGTGTATTTTCTCTTTTGCAACATTTTGCTTGTTTGTTTTTTCTTTAGGAGAATGGTTAATTGTTTTAATTTTTGAGCGTTTAGAATCTGAACCTTTAAATCGTACAGGACGCTCTACTTTTATATATTTTTCTATCATCTGAGCAACAGAGATTACTTTTAGATGATATTTTTTCTCTACTTTAGGTAAAGTCTTTTCAATAATAAGTTTTTTTCTGTCAACATCATACGTTATTTCCTTAATATAATGAAGTTTTTTACCATAAGGATTGCAGGTATTAACAAAACCACCTATAATAACTCGACAGTCAACCATAGCTTTAGCATCAAGTATTTCGAAAAGTCCTACTATAAGAATGAAAATTTTAAAAAAATGCTTCAGCATAAACTATGTTAAACCTATAAAAAGTTTAACATTTCTCCCTTAATATCTTCTTTTTTCACCACAACAGAGTGGATGATAGGCTTAGTAAAGAGTCCATCTATCATAGCAGGAACCGTAACATTTGTGTTAGCACTTACCCATTTAAGGGCTTCTGTATCATCTTTGACTTCATGACCTAAGGACTTTGCAACAGAGGGAGAAAACTTTGTCCACTCTGCGGTAGAATACACTACAGTTTTTAAGTTTTTATCTCTCAGAGTATCGTACGCTCTCATACATGTAGCAGTATGTGGATCCATAATGTAACCCTTTTTAGCATATTTACCAACTACTGCCTCACACTCAGCATCATCAGAGTATGAGGCATCAAAATCTTCACGAAGCAATGCAAGTTCATCCGCCGTAAGTTGATACTTACCATGCGTTGCCAACGCATCCATAAGCTCTTTCGTACGTGCTGGACCAAACTTGTCAAACATAATACGTTCAACATTTGATGATTTTAAAATATCCATTGCAGGAGATTCTGTCTGTATAAGTTCTCTTGTTGTCAAATCATAGGTGCCATTGTTAATCCAGTCTGTCAAGATATTGTTAATATTTGAAGAGATAAGAATCTTTTCTATAGGAAGTCCTGCTTTTTTCGCATAGTATGCACCTAAGGCATTTCCAAAGTTTCCAGATGGAACAACCAAATAAATTTTCTCACCCATGCTAATCTCATTTTTTCTTACGAGCTCAAGGTATGAGTGAATATGGTAAATAATTTGGAAAATAATACGTCCAAAGTTTACAGAGTTTGCTGCTGAAAGTTTTATGTTTCTGTCTGCAAGTTCTGCTTTGAAATCTTCAGAAGCAAGTAAATCTTTTAAAGTATTTTGTGTATCATCAAAGTTGCCCTCTACCCCGATGACTTTAAGGTTTTTAGCATCCTCTGTAACCATCTGAAGTCTTTGCACATCAGAAGTTCCACCATCTGGGTAAAGACAAGCTACCTGTACACCTTCTTGGTTTTTAAAAGTCTCTAGAGTTGCCGGACCTGTATCACCAGATGTTGCTGCCATAATAAGGTAATGTTCACCTCTTTTTTGTGCTAGTTTAGAAAGCACATAACCAAAAGGTTGTAGTGCCATATCTTTAAATGCACGTGTAGGACCGTGGTAAAGTTCTGAAACAAAACAGTCATCTTCTATCTGTGAAAGAGGTACAGGATTTGAAGGATTATCAAAAGCATCATAGCGGCTCAAAGCAGCTTCGAGTACTTCTGTTTCTATATCTATACCAAACTGTTGTAAAAAATCTAATGCCAATGTTTTATAATGGCTATCAAGATGTCTTTCTAGAAAGTTTGTATCTAAGTTAGGTAACTTTTCTGGGACATAGAGTCCACCAAAACTGGCACTTGGGCTAAGTATCGCTTCTGAAAATGGCACAGATGATGGTTTACTTCCGTCATTTCCCCGTGTCTCTATAAATTTCATTTAAAATCCTATGTATATAATTAAATAAAATTATAGCTAAAAAAACTAAGTATAGCGTTCGATAAGTAAAGGGATAAGTGATTTTAAAAGATTAAGTATCTAGTGTCCATTTGCTCTACAACTATAGGAGTAGAAGAATGTTTTTTAGGGAAAAGAATGTCAACTATTACAAATAAATAGAAGCAAATAAACACTAAAATACTTAGATAATAGAAGAAAATAAACTTCTAAAGATAGAAGTTCAACTCTCTATTGGTAGTCCGGCTATCTACAAGAGATCCATAGACTTTCCGTACCCACTTCGCAGTGAGTTTGGCTTTTTCAATACAGGGTTACTGTATGGCAGAATTATACCAACCTAAAACTTAAAGTATGACATTTCTGTGACATTTTCTTTAAAGTTCTATACAGGTACCTACTCCAGAACTGGTCAGTATCTCTAAAAGTAAAGAATGTTCTACTCTACCATCAATGATATGTGCTTTTTTTACACCCCCACGAAGTGCTTCAATACAGGCATCTACCTTAGGTACCATGCCACCTTGAATGGTTCCATCTACTTTTAAAGCTTCGGTTTTTTCTATGCTTAGATTTGTTATGAGGTTCATCTCTTTATCTAGCACACCAGGGGTATCTGTCAAAAACAATACTTTACGTGCTTCCATAGCTACTGCTATCTTAGATGCTGCCAAATCTGCATTAATATTGAATCCAGGATGTCCTATTGTACTACTACCCGCAATAGGGGCAATGACAGGAATAGCCCCATCTTCAATAATATTATTCACTATCTCAGGGTTAATATGTTCAATATTTCCTGTATATCCAAAATTTTCAAAATCTTTTGGTACTCCTTTTAAGAAGCCCCCATCTTTTCCAGATATACCTATAGCTTTACTCCCATGGTTATCAAGCAAGGAAACTATCTCTTTATTGATCTGTCCTGAGAGTACCATCTCGGCAATACGCATCACTTCTTTAGTAGTCACTCTTTGTCCATCTACAAATTTAGTCTCTACGCCCAAATCAGCAAGTAAATCGGTAATACTTTTACCTCCACCATGGACAACAATAGGTTTCATCCCAACCAAATGTAAAAGTACAATATCTTGTGCAAACTGTTCTTTAAGTGTTTCAGAAGTTTGTGCTGAGCCTCCATACTTAATCACTATTTTTTCATTGGAAAAACGTTTAATGTATGGTAAAGCATCTAATAATGTCTTTACCACCTCTATATTATTACGCACTTTAGTATCCTTGTATCTATCTTAATTCATTTTTATTATAACATTATAATTTATAGGGCACTTCTATTTCTTTTTTTTCACTTTAATCATATAAAAGTTTTTAGAACGTGAAAAACTATCGCTCTCTCCTACACTGATAACACTACCATCACTCATACGTGCTATACCATAGGCTACATCACGGTTTCTATCACCATACACATGAGACCAGATAAGTGCACCATTTTTATCTAATGCCAACATGTACACACTGTGTGAACCTTTACCCAGTGTACTTGTCCCACCTGCGAGCATAAATCCACCATCTTTTGTCATCGTCACAGCATTGCCATATTCATAATATTTAAATCCATAGATTTTATGCCACATCACTTTTCCATCTGCATTGAGTTTCATTACTGTTAGGTCTGTCTGTTCACTGCCATAAGAACGTGTTTTACCCACAGCAACCAACCCACCATCCATCGTAGCAGTCACACCCTCTAAACTATCATCATCGTAATCACCGAAGGTTTTAGTCCATAAAGTTTTACCATTTTGATCCATTTTCATAATGAAGAAATCTTCATAATTGACACGGTTCACTTCTCTCATACCGACAAGTGCGATGCTTCCATCTTTCAGACGTGTGAGTCCATGGGCTTCATCTGTTTTTTTACCCCCAATGGTACGCGCAAAAACAGTTTTACCTTCTTTTGTCAATTTACCATAATAGATATCTCTATAACGTTTTGTAAAAGACTCGCTGTCTCCTGCAAACATTACACCACCATCATCTGTACCTACAATGCCTCCGGCATTTTCATCCCTTTCTCCACCCATAGCTTTTTCCCAAAGAAGTTTTCCTTCTAAAGAGACTTTGGCTACATAAATGTCTCTGTCATAGTTTTTTGAAAGTGATTTGGTACGTCCCAATATAAAAAGACTCCCATCTGCTGCACGGGTGATAGCTTTTCCTTCATCTTCTTTTTTTCCGCCAAGAAGAATCGTCCAAATAACCTGTCCGTCTGCACTCATACGGCTTACACAAATATCTGTACGCTGTGCTTCAAACGATTTACATGTGCCTACGATGGCACTTTCACCATTTTCAAGTGCTACAATACCATAGGCAACATCATCCTCTTTTCCCCCATAGATTTTTTCCCATACCTTGGTATAGACTTCTTCTACTTTTTTGATTTTACTTTTATCTACTGGTATTTTTATAGCATATGTAGCATTAGACAACAACAAAAACAGACCAACACCCACTAAACTTCTCTTAAACATACTTACTCCTTTAATGCATCTCTATATAATGGTTTACTTCTGTAAACACCTTGCCCGATATCTCTAATTTTAACTTCATCAGAGATAGAGGCAACTGAAAGTGCTTCATTTTCACAATATCTTTCTGGGTTACCAAAAGTGTGTCTGCACCATATTTTTTCATTTTTTCCTTTAATGAACCTTCATCAAAATATGCATGGTCATCAAAATAAATTTTTCCCACAATGTTTTCAGGTAAAAAAACATCTAATCTTGCAGGATTAGAAATAGCCGTGACCAGAAGCATCTTCTCACTCAAATTCTCAAAGGAAACCACACGTTTAAAATCTCTGTCTTCTTTCAAGACCAAATCTGCATATTTTTTTGTCCAGGCAAATTCTCGTAATGGACCTGCGGGGAAAGGTAAAGTGTTAGGCATACACATAGGTTCTAAGAGTATTTCATATTTTTCTATCTCTACCCTGTTAAACCCATCATCCAAGAAAATAATTTTTGCACCTTCCCTCATTGCATTTTCGATGGCTATGGTTCTATTTTCACTGACTATCACGGAGGCATTGGGTAAAGATTGTGCGATAAGCATGGGCTCATCACCACTTTTCTTGACATCAACCAATACCTTACCTTTATAACTTACTTCTACCAAGCCTATACTCTCACGCCCGTAACCACGAGAAATGATGGTTGCATCGTCATATTTTGAAGCGAGTGCTATGAGAAATGGCGTTTTACCTGAACCTCCAACTTGTAAATTCCCCACACTTACAATAGGAATAGAAAAATGATTCTTAGGAGTAAATACTCTACGTAAAAACATAGAGACGCCATAGACTAAAGAGAGAGGAAAGAGCAGTATCATCACTACATAATGATACCACCTAGGAGAAAAAAACATTGTTTCAAAAAATTGTGTCATGAACACTCCTTTGCACCTAATTTTCTTATCTCACTACAGGTAAATCCTGCTTCTTTACGTGCTTCTACATTGACATGCGGTCTGTGCTTATTGAGTAAATCATACCGTTCAAGTATCTCAAAATAGACATCTTCACTTTTATCTTCTTGTTTACAGAGATGTTTAAACCACCTATCCCCTTTTAAAACATGCTCTATCTCTTCTTCGTAAATGATATTTAGCATCTCTATAAGTTTAGCCACAGAAGGAAGTTTACGTTTATTCTGTAGTTTCTTAATAATAAAAGGACTCACATCAAGTCCTGAAGCTTCAAAATATCGAGGTATAATTGCCATTCGGTCTAGTTTACTGTGTGCGGTTTTTTGTGCTGCGTCAAAAAGCCCAGAGTGCACAGGGAAATCACCATGCCTAAAACCGAGTTCCTTTAAAAGCCCCTCCAACATTTTAAAGTGTCGTATTTCATCTGCTGCCACTTCAAGCCAGTCCACCTTATAGCCCATTGGCATTTCAGGATAACGATAAACAGCATCAAGTGCCAAGTCTATGGCTGAGAACTCTATATGCGCAATGGAGTGCACCAAAGTAGCCAGTCCTTCTTTAGTATCAAAATCTTTTCGGTTTGGCAATGCAGAAGGAGAGACAATGCTACAGTAAGAAGCATACGATGGCAACGTAAATACCTGTGGTAAAAAGCCATCCTCTGCCCTAACCTCATTTTGGTTACAATACACTAAACATTGCACAGTTAACGCCTCTTTGACATCCATGTCATCACTGGTAATGGCTTGCTCTAAAAGACTATATATATTCATAGCTAGGATTATAACACATGCAAATCAAAATACAGCCTATGGGCATGACCCAAACCAACTGTTACATTGTTGCTGTAGATGGCAAAGACCTCATTATCGACCCTGGAATGGATGCGACACAATGGGTACTTGACAATGTCACCAACCCTGTAGCTATTCTCAATACACATGGGCACTTTGACCATGTGTGGTCAAACCAAGAGCTGAAAGAGAAACTCAACATACCTCTTTACTGCCCAAAAGATGACAGCTTCATGCTCCAAAAATGTCCCCTAGGACAACCTACTCCTCCCAGTACTCCTGATTATGAAGTCACAGGAGATGAACTCTTGGAAATAGAAGGTATCAAACTTCAATACAGACTTTTTCCAGGACATACCCCAGGATGCAGTATTATCCAAATCAAAGATGTATGGTTCTCTGGTGATTTTCTTTTTGAAGAAAGCATAGGAAGATGGGACTTCCCTTTTTCTTCAGGAGAGTCGATGTTAAAAAGCTTAGAAAAAGCGATGAAAATAGAAGGAGACTATACTATCTACCCTGGGCATGGCATGAGTACCACACTCAAAGCTGAACAGAAAGTAATGCCCTATTGGATAAATCAGGTGAAACAGACGATTTAGGGTGGGGAAAGATGTTAAGACAGGATGTCAGGAGAAAATCCTGACAAGAAGACATTAATACGAAAACTTATACCCTCTACGCCTTACAGTATGAATCACTTGGAAGCCAAGAATACTTTTTAAACGTTTACGAATTTGGTTAATCGCCACTTCAACTGTGTTGTCACTTACATACTCTGGTTCTTCCCATAGTGCATTGATAATCTCATCTTTGGAAAATACACGTTGTTTACGTAGTGCAAGATATGCCAAAATATCAAATGTTTTACCATTGAGTGAAACGATTTTTTCATCATACTCTATCTTTTTGTTTGCAATGTCAATAACTAATTTTTCAATGTTGACTTGCGTACCAAAGAGGTGTCTCATGTTTGATAACACTCGTGCAGCGATAAGATCTGGATGTTCACAGTGATGATAGACAACGTCATCTACACCCAAATCAAAGAAGGCAGATTGTGCTTTAGTATTTGAAGATAAAATAATAATCTTTGTCTCACTCTTTTTCTTTTTTACTTCATTCACATAACGCTCTAAAGAAAATTTCACACCTTCATCTACAATAATTACCAGTTCATAGTGTCTAAAGTCAGTAAAGTTTGTCGCATCATACATATCTTTTGCATTGTCAACAATACAAATAAAATATTTTTCTAATTCTTTTTCAAGTTCTTTAACATATTCGTCAGAAAAACCTACAGTTAATATTCTCATTCTTTTCCAATCTAAAAAAGTTTAAAACTTAAAGTTTTTCTACTTTTTACATTTATTAACGTATTTATAGCGAAATGTACCTTATTTAAAAATAAAAGTAGATAAACGAATCTAATGAAATTAAAGTGATTTAATAAAATTAGCAAAATTTTTCTAGTTCTCTTATTAAGAAACATTAGATGTCACAAAAATATTACTTGTAACGAAGTAGGAACTTCGTTACTCTTTGAGATATATTGCTAAAGTTGTTGCATAAATAAAAGTGTTGACACAAATTTAGTCCAATTTTCAAGGATCCTTTATTTTATGAATGTGCCTGTTCGGGTGCCCCACCTACATCGATTGATTTTAGTACACTACTATTATTACTGTCATTATCATATTCAAATATTTTATCACAATTTTGTTCTATTTTTATAAGCTCTTCAAGATTCACTTTTACAAACCTACCATTATCTTGTGACGCAAAGGTATAAAAATACTTTCCATCATCACTAATTTGTGCGAAGTGTGGTTGCATTAAATGTTTTTCATCTGGATTAAATATGTCATGATCTCCATCTCTATAAATTTTCATATATCCTTTCAATTTAAATTGATTATTAGATATGTCTATTAACGTAATATATGGACTCCAATGGTTTGTAATGACAAGAAGATTAAGGGATTTTGAATATACAATATGTCCAGCACCAAGTCCCTTTTCTATACCTGTATCTACCTTTCCCACTATTGCCATAGTATCTCGATTTATTTTATATATTTTTCCATCGTATACAGGAACATAAATATAATCACCAATGATACTCGCATGATGTGTAGCAGCAGGAATTTTTTTGGCCGCGAGACCTGAATAATCAGTGTTTATAAAATCTGCTATTCTCTTTCCTCCACCACATGGAGGTGGTGGCACAAATTTTCCTGAATTTGAATCAAAAATCAATTTCTCGATAAAAGGATTTTCATTTGACCCATTAGTTCCTGAGGCAACGCCCATTGTATAAAAAGTATTTAAATCTATGATATTTTTTGGGTTTTCTACTCTTTCTAAAGCATGAATAGGTGTGATAGTATCTATACTATCTGTTTCCAGTACATCAATTCTACCCTCATAATTTTTAAATATTTTATAGACATGAATAGCATGATTACCCCTATCAATTACAGCAAAATAATCTTTATTCAACCATTTTGCATGCCCTGTAACATTAGAACCTTTTCCATTAATATGTGTAGATATAGTCTTAATGATTTCATCATTTTCCACATTAATAATCGCGGTCACTGAATAATGGTCAGCATTTCTTCCTGAAAGTAATTGAATATTATATTTAGCATTATATGCGCCAAATGCTCTTGGACTATATTGAACGGTTGTACCATTAATGTCTGTAGACAAAGGTACTGTTTTTAAATATTCCAGTTTACCATTTTTTGCTTCTATAACATCAAAAGAGTAAGCATTTTGTGTTCTTACGTAAAACTTATTTGTTTTCCCTGCCCTATCTACAGAATGTGGATTTGAATGGGTTTTTCCGGGGATAAGGTAAGCGTCTTCGGTTAAAATAATACTGTCATTATTTTCATTGAACGTCATATTCTTATAATTTACCCTTATTACTCTATTTTCACCATGTTCATCTGGCTGTGGATCAGCAAAATAAAGATACCCTTTTTCATTATAAGGTGCATAATAGAGATTAGTATCACGAGGGAGTAAAGCATCACGAGGAAGTACGATTACTGTTCTTTCTATCTCATCTTTATGCCCTTCACTATCTGTAGCAGTATATTTAATAGTATATGTACCCGACTTAAAGATATTAACATTTCCAATTATTTGAAAAGAAGACAATTCATTATTATCTAGCGTACGGATTCCAAAATCCCTATAGGTATCCCCCAGATTGAGGTGTATTATCTCCGGACCTTTTAATTCAATAATTTTGGAAGAATAGGGCACAAAAACAACAATCCCACCTTCCCCAACAACAGGTACATATTTAAAAGAATCACTTCCCATAGTATATACCACTGTACAACCTAGAAGTAAGCAATTTGTCGTTATAACTTTTTTTAAAAATTTCATTCTTTTCCTATTAACTTATATCCCCCCCCTATATACATAAAAGAGTGAGGGAGAGTATAATAGAAAATTCTTTAAATGTCAAAAAATAATTACTCACTCAACAACCTATCAGAAACATACAATATTCTCACCCTTCCCTATAAAAGACTGTAGTCCTTACCGTTTCAAAAACTTTTTCAATTTTTTTAGGGAATAAGTATTGATTACATCCGATTTCTCCAGCCAACCTCTGCGTGCCTGATAGACACCGTATTTCATAAAGTCAAGACAGTTGGTACGGTGTGCATCACTGTCTATAGAAAATTTAAGCCCTTTGTCTCTAGCAACCTTTGTATAGATATCGTTTAAATCAAGACGTTTGGGCTGGGCATCAATCTCCATCACAGTACCATACTCGTATGCTGCATCAAATATCTTCTCCATATCCACTTCATAGGCAGAACGCTTCCCTATCAGTCTGCCTGTAGGATGTCCGAGAATATGAACATAGGGATTGGAGATCGCTTTGATGATGCGCTTAGTCTGTGCTTTTTTGTTTAGGTTAAAATGATCGTGCACTGAGACAATCACCATATCCAGCTGTCTGAGGATTTCATCTTCCATTGCCAAAGAGCCATCTTCCAAAATATCGACCTCCATGCCTTTAAGAATTGTAAAGTCCGAATGTGACTTATTGTAAGCGTCGATCTCTTCGAATTGCTGATATACCTTCGGGGGTGTCATACCGTGCAGCAGTGGAATATGATAGGAGTGGTCAGAGATGACAATATACTCATACCCTTTGGCACGTGCCGCATCTGCCATTTCGGCAACACTGTTGATGCCGTCACTGTAGTGGGTATGCATATGTAAATCACCCCGGATATGTTTAAGCTTAATCAGTTTTGGTAATGTATGGTTCTTTGCCGCCTCAAATTCTCCGCGCATTTCACGTAGCTCGGGTTCGATATAATCCAGACCGAATGCTTTATAAAAAGAATTTTCAGTACCCCCTGAAACATCTACGCCATTCTTATCAAATATACCGTATTCATTGACTTTCCAGCCCCGTTCTTTTGCCATCTTTCGTAGAGTAAGCGTATGGGCACGCGACCCGGTAAAGTAGTCCAGTGTGGAACCATAGTCTGAAGGACGTGCTGTTTTGAGATCGACCTGCAGGTCATTCTCCAGTACTACTGTTGTCCTGCTCTCACCCTGTACGATTATACCCTTGCACTTTTCATACGCGACAAAGTATTTACTAACCTCTTTTGGCGAGGTTGTCACAACCACCATATCCAGATCCCCCACTGTCTCTTTCTGACGGCGGTAGCTGCCGGCGATAATCGCTTTCTTGACTTCCGTAGAGCACTCCATGTAGGCAACAAGATCCTCTGCATAGGGCTCTGCATCCACATAAAGAAAACGGCGTCCCTCCTGTTTGCGCATCATCACACCCTCAAGTATCCGCGATTCAAGCTTTTTACTAAAACCAGGCAGTTTTCGTATTATATGCTGCTGTGCAGTTTCTCGCAGTGCATCAAGTGTGTCAATCCCCAACATCTCATAAAGCTCTCTGACCCGCTTTGACCCCAACCCCGGTATCGCCAGCATTTCCAAAAGTCCTTTGGGGAACTTTTTTTTATACTTCTCCAATGCACTCATACGTCCTGTCATGACAATCTCTTCTATCTTTTTGGAGATTTTCTCACCGATATGCGGTAGTTTAGTCAGATTCTCACCCGCATGCACCATCTCCTCTATGCTGTGGGGGTATGTTGCGATGATATGTGCTGCATTCTCATAGGCACGGACTTTAAAAGGGTTTTCCTCTGCAAGTTCAACATACTGTGCAAGTTTCTCGAAATATTTTGCTATCTCGCTGTTGGAGAGACTCATAGCTTGTTCCTCCTCATTTATTTGACTCACTTATCAACTATAGTGTCCTAAAGCAGTATATCTATATCAATCATACATCTTTTTTCAAAAATAACAAATAGAAAGGCATTTAAGTCAGGTAATGCTAATACCATCATGCTTCAGCCTTTTTAATAATCATATGCACAGTTGCCTGATTAAGTTCTAATACTTTAGCAATCTCATATACTGAGAATACCCCCTCTTGATACGCTTTGACTATTTTCTTATTTTTTTATTCCTAAAATCTTGAGAAAACTAAAGTGATTTCATCGCTTTAATATATACTCTCTTAGGTGCAGGATATCCTTCAACTGTTTTAGTTTTGTCATTTGGGTCAAGATAATCTTCTAAACTTTGGGTGTCTATCCACTCTGTTTTTCTCTGCTCATTGGCTTCAGTGACCATTGTTTCGAGTACTTCAACACTCTCAAACCCAGCTCTGTGACACCAATTAATGAGTGCAGGAACGGTAGGTACAAAATAAATATTTGGTATCTTGGAGTATCTGTCTCTAGGGGTGAGGCACATTTCCTCTTCTCCATCAATCATAAAAGTATCTAAGATGAGCTCTCCTCCCTTGTTAAGCCCTTTAAAAAGAGACTTAAGCATGGCTACGGGGTCAGACCTATGGTAGAGTACACCTAAACAAAAGAGCGTGTCAAACTTGTGTTCATAAAACTCTACATGCTCTACACCCAACAGTTCATAGACAATGTCTGAGTGTATATAGTGGTTAAGAAACTGAAATTGTGAATAGTAAATAGCTGAGGGGTCAAACCCTATGAGCTTTTTAGGTTTTTGCCCAAGCATACGAAACAGATAATAGCCATTGTTACAGCCAATGTCACCTACTATTTTATCTTTAAGATTAAAATGTGGTTCGAGTAGATTGTATTTAATCTGACTTTGCCACTCTGAGTCTATAAAGAGCTCATTAATACCAAAAGGGCCTTTACGCCAAGGTTTCATGAGTAATGCTGTCTCTTTTATCTGCAATGCTCCGTCTTCACCAAGATTTGAGATATCTATCTGTACCGTATCGTCAAGTGTAACCTTCACCTCATCATGTGAAGGTAAGTTTTTAATAGCTTCCTGATAGGGAACAATGTTTTTCCAAGTCAGCCACTTTTTACGTTCTTCTCTTAATAGTACTAAATCCATCTATTTTTTTATATAGGCTTTTTTAATCACTTGATCAAACAATGGTCTATCTGCTCTTCCTGTTGTTACATTTTCTATCTTACGTACTACATCTTGTCCTTCTACAACCTCACCAAAGATTGTATACCCACCGTTCAGGTGAGTCGCTGGTGCTGTGGTAATAAAAAACTGACTTCCATTGGTATTTGCGCCATGGTTTGCCATAGCTAACAAAAATGGTCTATCGAAAACCAAATTCGGTGTATTTTCATTTTTAAACTCTTTGTGCCAGATGGACTCTCCGCCTCTACCAGTTCCGGTAGGGTCTCCCCCTTGAATCATAAACCCTTTAATAACTCTGTGAAAGATAAGCCCATTATAATAGCCATTCTTCACATGAGTTACAAAATTTTCTACAGCCAAAGGTGATGCCTTAGGGAACATTTTTAACTCTATCTTTCCTACATTTGTTTCAAATACAACAACAGGTGCTTTTTCACTTGCTTGTATCTGGGTGCTTAGTCCCAAGAAGAGTAAAACCATTAATATTTTTTTATACATTTGTTTCCTTTAAATTTAAGTTAATTGCTTAGTTTGGTATAACGTCATTACAACATTTATCTATACGTAGTTCTTTGAGAACCAACTCAAAAAAATCACCACTCTCTCTTTGTACTTCATCTGAAAATTCAATATAAAATGCTGGTTTTGAACCTTGTGGATTTTGAGAATTGTCAAATACTGCTGGAGTCATTTTAGTTTTGGCTGTGATTTTATTAATCGCATCACTTATCTCTGTTCTTAATGTTTCAGTACCATCAAATACAAGACTCAACCCTGAGTAACACTCTTCCATCTTTACATTGGCAACAATCTCTTCACATCTGTTATTCATCTATATCCTTCGTATATTAATTAGTACATCATATTCCTAAATTATAACGCGATTAAGATTTATTTTGCATAAGATGTTGCACGAATCTCTCTAATCACATTTACTTTTATCTCGCCTGGGTACTGTACTTTATCCTGTATCTCTTTGGCTATCTCTTTACTTAGTAAAACTGCTTCATTGTCTGACATTTTTTGTGCATTTACCATCACACGTATCTCACGTCCTGCATTGATAGCATAGGCCTGTGTGACGTAAGGTTTAGATGTGGCTATCTCTTCCACCTCTTTCACACGTTTTGTAAAGCTTTCAAGCACTTCACGTCTGGCACCGGGGCGCGCTGCAGAGAGTTTATCGGCAGAGCAGACAGCAGCACTCTCTACAGAGTCTGGCTCTTCATGCCCATGGTGTGCAAGTATCGCATTTATCACAGAGGGGTGTTCTCCATGTTTTTTACACAAGTCTACCCCAATGTCTACATGCGAACCACCCATATCTTGTGTCAATGCCTTACCGATATCATGCAAGAGACCTGCACGCAAGGCAAGCTTCTCATCACCACCCATCTCAGCAGCCATCACCCGTGCGAGTTTCGCTACTTCAAGGGTATGCGCCAGTGCATTTTGACCATAAGATGCACGATACTTCATACGACCCAACAAGCGAACCAACTCCTCAGCCATAGGGAAGAGTCCTAAATCAATGAGGATATTCTCACCCTCTTCATAGGTTTTCTGCTCAAACTCAGCCAGCACTTTTTCATGTACCTCTTCTATTCGTCCAGGATGTATGCGTCCATCTTCTACAAGTATCTCTATCACCCTTGTAGCAATAGCACGTCTATAAAGGTTAAATGAACTTACAAGTATCACACCTGGTGTTTCATCGACCACGATATCCACCCCTAAAAGCATCTCAAGGGTTTTAATATTTCTTCCCTCTTTTCCGATAATACGCCCTTTATGTTCATCACTTGGCAGATTGATAAGGTTTATCAGACGTTCTCCTGCAAAGTCACCTGCATAGCGGGTAGTAGCTTGGGCTAAAATGTAGTTGGCTTTTTTCTCACCTTCGTTTTTTGCCTCTTGTTCATACTTCCGTACAATACCTGCAACTTCAGAACGACTCTGTTCTTCTACCTTTTCTAAGATATATGCTTTGGCTTCTTCTTTTGTAAACGACGCTATATGTTGCATGGCATCTACAGCTTGAGCAATAGCATCTTCTCTTTTTTCTTCCAGTGTCTGAAGGTTGTTCTCTTTTTCCAGCATATGTTGCTCTAAAAGGTTGAGTCTCTTCTCTTGAGCTTCTAGCTCTTTAGCCTGTAAAATATACTTGCGCTTACGCTCTTCTACTTCTGCCACACGTTGATGAAACTGTGTCTCCTGCTCTATCGCATTCTCTTTTATCTTGACATTGGCAGCTTTAAGCAACAATTCTGCTTCATTTTCTATGGCTTTTGCTTTTGCCTTTGCTTCTAGTTCTATGTGTCTGAATTTACTGCTAACACTCTTTTTAAACCACAGGTAGCTTACGCCTGCACCTACGGCGGCTCCAACTATTGCAGAGCTCCCTATTGTTACTAACATGTACGTCCTTTGGACGTTATGTAGACACTAGGACACCTTTATTTAACACTAGGTACCCGTTATAATTATATCCGCCTTGATATCGTAATGGTCGGTTACAACCTCTTTTACATAACATAATTCACGTGCTACAAAAACGACTTTTTTTATATTTTTATTATTCTTTTCAAAAAATCTATCATACATACCCTTTCCAAATCCAACACGTCTGTGTGTTGCATCTACTCCTACAATGGGTACAATGGCGATATCTATCTGTTTTCTTTTAGTTTGTTTTGAATCTTTTGGTTCTTTAATACCAAACTGTTTTTTATACAGTGGTAATCTATATTTTACCAATCTAAAACTTGTACCTTCCATAAACGGCACATAAAGCACTCTCTTTTCTTTACGTAGTTGTTTGATAAGAGGATAAAGATTTACCTCCATTTTCAACGGTAAATACAGCATGATATTTTGAGCCTTCTCTTTATGTACCATTTTATAAAGCACATCTAAAATATATTTGTCTTTTATATAGGCTCGTTTTCCAGAAGCCCTTTTTAAACGCTGTAAACAGTGTTTTCTAAATTGACTTTTTGCATGCTCTTTTGTCATCTTAATCCTCTTTTGCTATAATCACTTCCAAATTATAGCCAAAGGTACTGCATGCATCAAACATCTACTCTTTTTCTCATGCTGTTACTCTTTGTTTTCACAGGCTGTGAAGAGAAGACCAATGAGCACAATACTATCCCTATAGAAAATACTACTCAGGTAGTAGGTGAAGAGTCACATACTATAGTACAAGATGACAGTTTTAAAATCTCTACACATAAAAAATCACCCTCAAGTACCCCTAAAAACAATATCTCTCTTAATGATACATTCACACTAACTGATACAAAAAACAAACACTTCACTATCAATCTTTCAGATCAACATATGACAATAAAAGAAAATACCAAACCTATAGTACTTATCACTTTTTTTGCCTCATGGTGCCCACCATGCCTCTATGAAATCCCTTACTTAAATGATTTAAAGAAAAAATACCAAACACACCTTTTTCTTGCAGGTATTTTAGTACATGATGCTATGGATACATCTACTGTTAAATCTTTTATTGCAAAGCATACCATCAAGTACTATGTCTCAAACAGTACACAAAACAATGATTTTGCAAGTTTAACAGCAAAAACACTACATTTACCCCATAACTTTCCCATTCCTCTTAGTGTTATGTATGTCAATGGTGAGTACTTTACACACTATGAAGGTATCGTACCCATCGAAATGATAGAATACGATATAGAAGAAGCCATCAAAACATTAAAATAAAATGTTAAAATAAATAAAAAATTTCAAGAATCTATAAAAGGTCAACACTATTATGTTCAATCTATTTAAAAAAGTATTGGGTAAAACCAATGATGCCATCAAAGATGTCGCACCACAAAAACGTAAAAATATTCCCAAAGATGAATTTGAAGATATCTTACTTGAGGCAGATGTCAACTATGATTTGGTAGAAAGACTTCTAGAAGCACAACCTGAAAATATCAACCGTTTGCAGGCATTCAATTCACTTATCTCTGTATTCCAATACACTGCAGACTTTAAACATAGCGATGACAAACCCTTTGTTGAGATGATTATAGGGGTCAATGGTGCAGGAAAGACAACTACCATTTCCAAACTGGCAAATCGCTACAAGAAAGAAGGTAAAAAGGTCATTTTGGGTGCGGGAGATACTTTCCGTGCAGCAGCGATAGAACAACTCACCCGTTGGGCAGCAAAACTAGATATCCCTATTGTTGCAACACAACAAGGACATGACCCTTCAGCTGTTGTCTATGATACGATAGAATCAGCCATTGCAAAAGATTTTGACCATGTCATCATAGATACAGCAGGAAGACTCCATACCCAAGTCAATCTCAGTGAAGAGCTTAAAAAGATGATACGTGTCGCAAAAAAAGCAAAAGAAGGCACACCGCATAGAAAAATGCTTGTTTTAGATGGTACACAAGGAAGCTCTTCTATCAACCAGGCAAAAGCCTTTAATGAAATGATAGGTATAGATGGTATAATCATTACCAAGCTAGATGGTACTGCCAAAGGTGGTTCCGTACTCAGTATTGCCGATGAATTAAAAATGCCTATTTTCTATATCGGTACGGGGGAACAACCTGATGACCTTATTACATTCAAGGCAAATGATTATATTAATACAATTTTGGATGAAATTTTTATCTAGGGGAGGATAAAATTTATGCGTGCCTATTTTCAACTATTTATTGGTTTACTTATTCCATTAAGTGCTCTTTTTATCGTATCTTCCGTACTCTATTTCAAAATAGAGTATGACTTTATAAAAGCGATGAGACTTGGGGTACTCTCCGGGTTTTTCATTGCTATTTCCATCTCCCTTTTTACAGCACTCTTTCTCTTAATCATGCGTTGGGGTAGACAACCAAAAAAAGATATCTTCCATGGGCTAAAAGAACGGAAAGATAAACATAACAAAAAGTCTAAAGCTAACAAATCCAGAGACACAGTAGTGACAGGAGCAACAAAAGTACAAAATGCGTCAAAAACATCTATTACAGAGCAAGAGAACATTATGTTACTTATGGATAACCGTATTGCCTTTGAAGTACTTCAACATGCTATTGCAGATCAAAAACTAGGGCAACTCACCAAGCATAAAAAATCTGAAGGATATCTCATACTCAAGACAGATAAGTCTATCATAAAGATGAGTATCAGCCCACTCACAAAACACACCTCACAAATGCAAATAAGCTCTGAAATTGACGATACAGAAAATATACAAAAAATTATTACCTATATGAAAGAAAAAGAGTACTCTTTTACACAATACTAATCCACTTCTAGTTGAAACATCTCCCTATAAGCAACTTCCAGATTTTTCTTATCTTTATAGTCTATGAGGTCTCCCACAACTACAGTCACTTCTTGTTTTAAATTTTTATCATTGAGTGCATTAGAAAGTACTTCATTTGCATTTGTTTTAATATAAAGAGGCAAGATGGGTAACCTGTTTTTTAAAGCAATAATACGTGTCCCCTCTTTAAAACTTGTTAAAGGTTGGTCTGTCTTGTTTCGTGTGCCTTCAGGAAAGATAAAAATTGACTCTCCTCGCTTCACTGCTTCTTTAATATCTGCAAAGAAACCAGACATTTGATTCTTTTCCCTATCAAGTAAAATAGAGCCTGCATGACGTACAAAAAGACCAAAAAAGAAAGAGTTATAGAGCTCTTTTTTAGAAATCCAAGGACCAAATATCTCTGTATCTTGAAATGCCACTTCAGTAATGGGTGGGTCTATGATACTTCTATGATTTGTAACAACAACATATTGTCCATCTATAGGCAACTTTTCTTTATTCTCTACCTTCACTGTAACCTTCAGTGCTTCTAGCTGTGCAACCGAGTAAGCATGTCTCAAACGCTTTTTCTCCATAGGGTCATCTGTGTACTTTAAACGTAGTCCAAAACTATTGGTCAGATACAAACCATATATGGCTTGCTTAATTGCATTAAATGTCACTGTAACTCCTCTATATGGTTAAAATTATAACCAAAAGAGATAAAAAGCTAAAAATATGTCAATTTGACATATTTTTGCACTTTAAGAAAAAATTACTTTACAATATACTTATTAAGATTTAGGAGTAATTCAATGGCAAAGAAAAAAACACTCTTTGAGTGCCAATCATGTGGATTTCAATCACCACGCTGGATGGGTAAATGTACCTCTTGTAATGAGTGGGAGAGTATGATAGAGCTCAGTACCGAACAGATAAAGTTTTTAAAAGAGACTTCCAGTAGTAGTACAACAGCACTTTCAAAAGCAAAACCCATTACACAAATAGAAGAAGACAATATTACCCGATTTACTTCAGGAAGCAGAGAGCTTGACCTTGTACTTGGTGGGGGTATAGTACCTGGTTCTCTTACGCTTATAGGGGGAAGTCCTGGAGTTGGTAAATCGACACTGCTTTTAAAAATAGCAGGCAATCTCGCTCGTGCATCCCAAAAAGTACTCTATGTCTCAGGAGAAGAGTCTGCTGGGCAGATAAAACTACGTGCAAACCGTCTTGAAGCGAACCATGACAATCTTTTCTTGCTTCCAGAGATAAACCTCTCCTCTGTCATTGCTGAAATAAGTAATCAGAACTACGAACTCATTGTCGTTGACTCCATTCAAACACTCTACTCAGATGAAACACCCTCTGCACCGGGCTCTGTGACACAGGTACGTACGATTACGTTTGATTTAATGCGTATTGCAAAATCATTACATATCCCCATTTTTATCATAGGGCATATTACAAAAGACGGCTCCATAGCAGGGCCAAGAGTTCTTGAGCATATGGTAGATACCGTACTCTATTTTGAAGGAGATACAAACTCAGACCTCAGACTGCTTAGAGGGTTTAAAAACCGTTTTGGTGCTACCAATGAGGTAGGTATCTTTGAGATGAACAAAGAGGGGCTTAATGATGCTAAGTCAATGGCAGGTAAATTTTTCAACAAAGAAAAACTTCAATCAGGCTCTGCGCTAACCGTCATTATGGAGGGTTCTCGTCCTATTATCATAGAAGTGCAGGCACTCGTCTCTGAATCTTATGGACATGCCAAACGAAGTTCCACAGGCTTTGACAACAACCGTTTAGGGATGCTTCTAGCACTCCTTGAGAAAAAACTTGACCTACCACTTGGTACCTATGATGTCTTTATCAATGTCTCAGGAGGTATCAAGATTAATGATCCTTCTGCTGACCTTGCCATTATTGCAGCTATTCTCAGTAGCTATAGAAACAGAGAGCTAAGTTCTGAGACACTCTTTTTAGGTGAGGTGAGCCTTACTGGAGAAATACGTGAAGTGCTAGGACTCTCCCAACGTCTCAAAGAGATAGAGACTCAAGGGTTTACAAAAGCAGTCATTCCTAACAAACCTATGGAAGAAACAAAAGTCAAATGTTTTGTAGCTGATGAAGTTTCTAAAGTAGTTGAATGGATGTAAAACATATAACTTGATATATATCAACTAGTAAAAAAATAAAAACCTGTATACTTTATTTTAGGCTATATATTTATAGTTAAAAGATAACAATATAAAGGAATATTTATGGATGAAACGATATTAGAAAGTCTTGCTTCAGTTAAGGGATATTTGGGTGGTGCTATAAGCAATTATACTGGGGAATGTTTAGTATGTGATGCAGCTAAACTCTCTGGTGATTTAGAAGCAACTTCTGCTACATTTAATGATATTTTTAGGGATTCTCATGCTATATCTAAAAACCTGAAACTTGGTGCTACTCAAATCATGGAAATACACACAGAAAAAGCAGTAATACTCATGGGATGCTCAGGGGAAGATTCAAGAGTGCACCTCCATATCTTTGCAGTTTTTACTAGTGATGGAAATGTTGCTTTAGGAAAAATGGCTCTTAAAAAAATACTTCCACAAGCTGTTGATGCACTTGCATAGGATATAAAGTGTAGACTCTATTGTCTTACACTTTTCAACGAATATAATGAGTAATTATATTCATGATTTCTTTAATTTGTATAGGTTTTGTTAAAACATCATCTGCACCCTGTTTTAATATATACTTCTTAGTATCTTGGTCTGTATCTCCTGTCAAACCAATTATGGTAGTTCTTTTTAAATCATTTTTATTTTCAATATCTCGTATATATTTTATTGCTTCACTTCCTAACATGCCAGGCATATTTTCATCTATAAAGATTAGATCAATAGCTTTATTATCTTTAAATTTTTTAATAGCCTCTTTCCCATTAAATGCCAATACCGATTCTATTTTCACCGTTTTTAAAACTTCTTTCATAAATTTCAAGTTAATATTACTATCATCTACGACTAAAACATTTTTTCCTTCCATATCAACCAAATTATTATATAATTTTTTTTCCATTTCCTTATTTATATGAGGAAAAAGTAAATCTGACATTTTACGATACATATCTTGTGGTAATATTGGTAAATTTAATCGTTTCACATTTCCAATAAAATGACAATCATCACCAAGAAAAGTATCTCCAATAATTAAAACATTTTGATTGCGTTCTAAAATTTTTTGTACAATCTTTTCATATTTAAACGCTTCTGACTTAAATATAATTAAGATATCAAATTCTCTGCTAAGTAATGCTTTCAATAAATGACTAGGGACTTCTTCAATAATGGCATTAGAATAGGATAAATAAGGCTTAAGTGAAGTTTTCATGACCCATATATCGCTAGAAAGGACTAACATGATTTTTTGTTTATTGAATTTTGCTACATCTATAGATACTTTGCTCTCTTTTGTTGTTTTACAAGGTATAGTAAAATAAAAATCACTACCATCTCCTTCTTTACTTTCTAATTCTAATTTGCCTCCTAGAAGTACAGCAAGTTGCTGTGAAATACTTAACCCCAGTCCTGTACCACCATATTCTCTAGAAGTAGAATTTTTTTCTTGTCTATACGGAGTAAAAATATTTTTCTGCATCTCTTTTACTATTCCAATACCATTATCTTTGACCAGGACTGTTAATCCATCTCTCTCCTTATCATAATGTAACTCTAGTAGTATTTTTCCTTTTTCAGGTGTAAACTTAATCGCATTACTTAACAAATTATTCATTATTTGTTTAATCCTATGATAATCAGATAAAATCTCCATGGGAATATTAGGATCATAAAATGCACTTAAAGAGATGCCTTTCTTTTTTGCGGTGTTGTAAAACAACTTTGCAACATCACTTAACTCATCTAATACAGAAAAAGAAACCTGTTCTATATTCATTTTTCCACTGGCTATTTTTGAAATATCTAAAGCATCATTAATGAGTGTCACCATCATATCAGCACTTTTTAGTGCAGTATCTAAATATTCTTTTTTTTCTTTATCGTTTTCTTTTAGATTTAACAATTCAAGAAATCCCATAACTGCATTCATTGGAGTTCGTACATCGTGAATAATTGTTGCAAAATATTCTTCCGATCTTCTCATTTTAGCATTCAGTTTTTTATAAGATTCCATACAATCTAAAAAACTTGTATCTTCAGTATTAACCTCAGATACCATATCTTTTTCTTTAAAAAAATTTTTCAAAAACATAGAAAACCGTGTCATATACTCAAGATCTTTTTGGGTATACTGATTCCAATTACCCTCCTTGGTAGCTGCCCATATTATCGCTAAAATATTTTTATCTTTGCTATCATCAATTATTGGTACAAGTAATAAGTCTTTTAAATCTAAATTTAATAAATTATCTTGTTTTTTGTTATATAAAAAACTTCGTGTAACATCATTTAAAATTAAAGGTTGTTTTGTTTTATAACATTCTGACAACATACTTTCTAAAGTTGTATCAATGGGGATAGTTTTTTTACAGGTAGGTAGTTCATAAACATTTTTTTTCTGATTAACTACCAATACACACACATCTTTTGCAGGAATAATTTCTTTTATTTTTTCTTCACAGCCTACAACTATTTGTCTTATATCATTCTCTTTGTTAAATTGGGTTTCACAAATACGAATTATATCTTTAAATTCTAATTCTGTTAATTCTTTTTTTATATCGATATTTAGTCGCTTCATCATATTCCCAAAAAGTTATTTGAATATATTATGACAAATATAATTTTTTATTCTCTTGATATAGATTATCTTTTGTTGAAACAATAATTGTTAGACTATAAGTACCAGCATTTAAAGGATTGACTATAAAAACATTATACTTAGTAAGACATGGAAAATCAGATTGGAGTAATAGCACACAAAGGGATTTTGAAAGAGGATTAAAAAAACGTGGTATTTTGGATCTTAAAACTATTAGTTCCTATCTTAAGCTTCGTCAAACTAAAATAGACCTTATTCTCTCTAGTGCATCACTTCGAACACAACTTACTGCTGATCTTATTGCAAAAGAACTTTCATATACAAACAATATACAATATATGGAAGAACTATATCTTACTCCACCCGAAATGATTATTAATGTTTTATCGTTACAGGAAAATTTTCATGATAGTATTTTATTAGTAGGGCATAATCCTGCATTAACCGAACTTGCCAATATTTTACAAGATGATGCTAACATGAGTAAATTTCCTACACTAGGCGTATTATCAATAAATTTAGACATTGACTCATGGAATGACATAAAATATAAATGTCATGGAAAAACAAATTTTTTCATATCACCAAAACAATTCAAATATTATATGCCCAAACAAATATAAACAACTTTAAAAGTATAAAATATTTTTACGCATAAGCTTACCCCCTTAAACTATCTTTAGATACACTATATTTATGAAAATTGGAACAGATATTATACAGATAAACCGTATCGAAACGCTCTTGGAAAAATATGGTGATACTTTTAAAAAACGCTTTCTTGTAGAAGATGAAATAGTGACATTAAAGAAGATGGAAAGTATCGCAGGGTATTGGGCAGCGAAAGAGGCTATCTCCAAAGCGCTTG
>JALXBG010000151.1 GCA_026991605.1 Sulfurovum sp. | reverse complement strand
TTTTTTATGAAGATAACCAAAGCACCCTTTTTAAGCCGCAACTCCTCTAAAACCAGTGAGGATTTAAAAATTTTATCTATATTCTTAGCTGTCCCTTTTGACTCATACACATAAAGCTTCTCTTCAGCATCAAGTTTGTTAAGCTCAGCTAGGTTGATGCGGTCTACGTCTGCGTTGTGGGTGTAGAGTTGAGTGATTTTGGCATCGTCTGAGAGACTCACATCCATCCGTGCTTCTAATGCTTTATTTGTCTTTTCGCTAATGCTACCAGAGCGTATGTCATCCAGCACATCGATGAGCCTATTATCATCCTGTCTAAACTTCTCTTCAAGGTAACAGGTTTGGAGTTCAAGTGCTTTCCATGATGGAGACTGCCACGCAAAGCGTTTCTCTTTTGGTTGCTTACTCACAGGTGGCAACTGAAAGAAGTCACCAGAGATGACCACCTGTACCCCACCAAAAGGAGCATCTACCCCTTTGAACCCACGCAACACCAAGTCCATAGCAGAAAAGAGCTCGGGAGAGACCATGGAGACCTCATCGATAATGAGAAGTTTGAGCTTAGAAAAACGCGTCTTTAGGTACTTCTTCTCCATCAAGAACTCCACATACCCTTCGTCTATACTCTCACGTATCCCCAAAGCAAAAAAAGAGTGAATCGTCTGTCCACCCAAATGCGAAGCCGCTATCCCTGTAGGTGCCACAATAGTAGGATACACCCGACGCTCTTTGAGATACTTCGTATAAAGGTTAAGCAAATACGTTTTACCCGTCCCTGCTGACCCCGTAATGAAGACATTTTTGCCTGATTTTAGTATGTTTAGTGCTGTGGTTTGTTTCATTTTTTATCCAAGATATATTCTATTGTGATAGTGTAGCTAAAATGTGAGAAAAATATATACATAAGGTAACGCTCTGATTTTAGCAAATTTTGCGGTGCCAATTTGGCTCCGCAAAATTTCAAACTCATTGAATTCACTTCACCTTGCACTACTAACTCATCCATAACACACTCCTAATATATAAAAGCATTATAGTAGATATGATAATACATTGTAAAAAATATTGCATATTGACATATTTTTATGCATCAAAAAATATTTTAACTATAATCCTCATGTAACCTTCTAGGTTATAGGGTAGTGTTCTGCTCTTTTTTGTAGATAGGTGGGCTTGAAGCAGTTTTACTGTTTGTTGTTTTAGCAATGCTAAGGCGGTTGGGTTATCTTATGAGAAAGGGTACGCTATGGAATATGTTTCCGTATTTGCACTTGTAGTGTCAATGGCAAAGGTCACGCTTATGTGGCTTAACTATCGGGATTGCAAAAAGTGTAAGAAGCACAAGGACACAGATTAAGAAATTAATCTCACAAAGTATAGAGAGCGACAACTCTCTATATTTCTGTGTACCCTTTCCACAATTTTACAAAAATAACCTTATAGACAAATAAATAGCTACACAACACAATTTCAATAAACAAAGAGTATCATACCTCCATGCAAAACACAAACAAACATCTCCAAACTGCCCTTCTCATGGTTGCCACGCTTGGCATCATGTCAGGCATTACTATTGTTTCCTCGTTACCACTCATCAGCCATACATTTTCAAACATCCCACACATTGAATTTCTCTCTAAACTGATGTTGACCATTCCCTCCATTATCATCGCACTTTTTTCTCCTTTTGCTGGGCATATCGTAGACAAGTTTGGACGACTGAAGCCTTTGTATGTGGGTATCTTTCTTTTTATTGTCGGTGGGAGTTCTGGGTTTTATTTGCATGACTTTTATGTCATCCTTGTTGGGCGTGCCATACTTGGTCTTGGAGTTTCGCTCATCATGACGAGTTCGACTGCACTCATAGGAGACTACTTTAGCGAAGAGGTACGTCATAAGTTTATGTCTAAACAGGGTATGACTACTGCTCTTGGAGGCATCGTGTTCATTACTAGTGGTGGTTTGCTGGCACAACTGCATTGGTCATACCCTTTTGCCATTTACCTCATCCCTATCTTGTTTGTACCTTTTTTACTGAAGTCTCTTTATGAACCAAAGAAGCATAAACACGTAGAAGATTTAGAAGTCGAAGTAAAGCTCTTGCCTGTCTACCTCACAGCTTTTTTTGTGATGGTACTTTTTTATATGCTCCCTACACAGTTTCCCTACCTCATCGTAAATACTTTAGGAGGAAAGCCTCAATCCATAGGCTTTGTCATCGCTACAGCTATGACCTTTAATGCCCTAACTTCTATGCAATACGCAAAGATAAAAGCCAGATTTTCCTACATACAAATCTATGCTGCAACATTTACACTCTTTGCTTTAGGCTTGTTCATCATCTCCCAAGCTTCTAGCATCGCGGGACTCTACTTTGCCACTGCACCCATAGGTATGGGCTTTGGACTACTGTTTGTCAATACCAATGCATGGTTTCTCTCACGTGTCCCTGCACATAAACGTGGTAAAGCATCAGGCGTACTTACCTCAAGCTTTTTCTTAGGACAGTTTGCTTCACCGATACTCTTTGAGCCTATCGTCTCTGCGTATGGTATACAGATGTTATTTTTATTTGTATCAGGGGTTGCTATTACCATTGCTATCATTCTCTTGCTAAAAAGTAGAAGTTAAAAGTAATGTACCCCGATATATATCTCAACTTCATCAGCTGATTTATACAACTCGAAGTCTGTCTCATAGGCACGTCTTTCATCAATGCTAGGGTCATCAAAATATGCCCATATTTGCATCCATGTATTTATGATGGCTTGTGGTAGCTCACCCTTGACAGGAAACATAAGGTACTTGCCTGCTTGAAGCTCTACAGACTTCATCTCATCTGTCACTTCAAGAGTATCTGCACCTACTAGCACATCAAACTCACCCTGTGCATCTGATGCATAGTTATGGTACACACCATAAACCGTAGCACCCTCACCGAGTGTAGGCAATACTTCACTATAAAAACGTCCCCAAAGTGGGGCTATCTTTTGTGTCTCAGGGCTCATCTCGTCTATATTTTTGGTACGTATTTCTAAGCCTTGAATGCTCTTACTATCCACTTCTACTTTTTGAATGTTTGGCATACTATCTCCCTGAAAATTTTGTATAAACCATTGTAGCAAAACTTAACTCGTCATCCCTTATTAATCAACAAAACAATCTCAAGATACATAAAACTAAAATATAAATTCTTATCATCCCCGAAAGTAATTAGAACAAAATTAAAAACTTAAGTAATACTTAGGTAACACTTCTATGAGATACTTTGCTTAACCTTATAATAAGGTTATATTTTAATCACAAAGGGAAATAATGAAAATATATACAAAAGGAATTATTGCTTTAGTAATAGTAGTAGGACTTACAGGTTGTCAACCAGATAATTATGATGATAGAACATCAGGTATTATTACTGCAAAGACTTTAGTCTCATACATAAGCAATTGGAAAGCAAACAGACCAGAAGGTACAACAGGTCGGCTCATTATTGTACAGGCAGGGGCAACATCATCAAGAAAGTTTTTAAAACATGACGATAAAGATGTTGTAGTTTATGAAATACCTGCTGGTGGTGCTTGTGACCCATCTTACAGACGTTTTGATGGAATGGCAAACATACCTGGTGCTTTATTGTCTGGGAAATACGTAGATGGTATGATCAGTACTTTCAACATGGATCCAACAAAAGACTTTGTTGTATTTGCTGTAGGTAAAGGATCAACTACAATGCGTGAAATTATTCGTTCATGGTGGGTACTTAAATACTGGGGTTGGGATGATAATCGTATAGCTGTTCTTGATGGTTCAGTAGATTATGATTTTTCAAAATCAAGTGGATTATCTGACTATTTGGTAGATCATGCAGATATGCCTCCTGTAAAACTAGGAGATGATGGAATGCCTGAAATGCATAATGGAAAGATGATACCTATAGCACCTTTTTATTCTATGAAAACGGTTCATAATCTTCAACCACATATACAGGTTTATATTGCTGAAATGATGAAACTTGCAGCAAAAGACAATAAAAAAGGCTACTTTATTGCAGATGCACGCGGAACCAAGGAATATAATGCAGAAAAACCTTCACGTTTCAGTGATGATTTACTCTGTGGACCAAATAAAAATGAAAAATGTCTTATGCCTCTACAAGGACATATAAGAGGTGCTATGGATGTTCCTTATACAAATTTTATTATCATGGATGACCAAAAAGAAGATATAAATAATGATGGGAAAATTGACAGTAAAGATGCTTCATATAAATTCAGATCACCAGCGGTTTCAGAAAAAATATTTAAGGCAAAAGGATACAAAGATGGTGATGAACTCATTACGTATTGTCGTTCAGGTCGTAAAGCTACGGTCGTAAATCTTGTTGCGGATGTCTTAGGATATGCTCCAAGAATGTATGACGGTTCTTGGGTACAATGGGGTGAAATGGCAGGAGGAAGAACAGATGTTGATGGAAACGAAATCCTTCCAAAAGGAAGCTATATAGATCTTGATAATCCAAAATACACTACTGTTATAAAACGTATAGAACCAGAATATACACAGTCAAGTTCTATTTATGATATTGATTTAGATGCAAAAACATCTAACAAAATTACAGAAGAAGATGAAGCATATATGCAATAGTGCATCATTCATCCAAAGAGCATTATGCTCTTTGGTATCTACTCCATATTTGAACACAAATACTTTAACATAATCCATTTTCAGTATAATCCTATCTATGAATACTCTACCCATCACCCATGTCATACCGGAAGTCAAAGAGAAACTAAAAATACACACAAGACTCGTACTCCAAGCCCCTCCAGGTGCAGGTAAAACCACAGCTCTACCTCTAGCATTACTCGATGAACCATGGTTAGAGTGTAAGCAAATCATCATGCTGGAACCTAGACGTTTGGCTGTTCGTGCGAGTGCAGCACGTATGGCTGAGATGTTGGGCGAAAAGGTAGGAGAACGTATAGGGTATCAGGTCAAGATGGATTCTGTGCAAAGTAAAAAGACTAAAATCCTCATCGTTACAGAGGGGGTTTTAACGCGTAAACTTCAAGCTGATCCTAGTTTGGAAGAGGTTGCACTCATCATCTTTGATGAATACCATGAGCGTTCACTCCATGCTGACTTGTCTTTGGTATTGGCGTTAGAGTCTCAGGCAGTATTGCGTGAGGACTTGAAGATTCTCATCATGTCTGCTACACTCAATACAGAAGCTATCTCCTCTATGTTAGATGCACCCATCATTCAAAGTGAGGGACGTGCCTATCCTGTTGAGCGTTATTATCTAGACCCCACAACCGCTCAGCCTAGCAAAAAAGAGTTGCCTTTTTATGTACATAAGCGTGTACGTAAATTACTCGCTGAAGAGGAGGGAAACATCTTGGTCTTTTTACCTGGTGTACGGGAGATAAAAGCAGTTGAGAAACTACTACACGATGAGAAGCTGACAAATACCTATATTTCTACCCTTTACGGAAACCTAAGCAAAGAGGCACAAGACAGAGCCATAAAAGCCCCTCCAAAAGGCAAACGAAAAGTAGTGCTAAGCACCAACATCGCACAGACTTCTCTCACCATAGAAGGCATCAAAATAGTTGTAGACTCTGGGCTTCAAAACCACGCTGTGTTTAACCCATTCTCAGGCATGAACACCCTGGAGAGACACTTCATCTCACAAGATGCAGCAACGCAGAGAGTAGGACGTGCAGGACGACTAAGTAGCGGGAAAGCTTACCATCTTTGGCATAAGTCAAAGATACTCCAAAAACACGACACCCCAGAGATCCTCCAAGCAGACCTCACACAACTTGTCCTTGAACTCGCTCTGTGGGGCAATGATGACATCACCTCTCTTACATGGCTAGACACCCCCTCACCCACTGCTATTACCCATGCGAAAACACTACTAAAACAACTTGGTGCACTAGATGAGAAAGGTACCATTACCAAGCATGGTAGAGCCATGAGCAAGTTTGGCTTGCATCCCAGACTTTCACATATGATGCTAAAGGCTAAAGAGCTTGACCTCTCCTATGAGGCTTCTCTTGTGGCTACCCTACTTACAGAAAAAGACATCTTCTCTTCGCAGTATAGAAGTGTAGATGTACGTGAGCGTGTGGAAATATTACATCGCGTAGCCAATAAACAGAATCTAGGAATGCAAGGTGTAAACATCAAACAATGCCACTACATTCTAGCCAATACCAAACGCATAGAGCCTAAACAAAAAGCCACACTAAACACAGAACTACTAGGTATACTTCTAGCCTACGCCTACCCAGAACGCATTGCCAAACAACGTCATGCTAGCACAGCTACCTATCTGCTAAGTAGTGGCAAGGGTGCTAAGTTACAAGCCGATGATACTTTAGAAAAAGAGCGTTTCTTAGTCATCGCAGATCTTGATGCCAAAGCTACCCATGCCAGCATCTATAAAGCCATAGCCCTTACTCAAATGCAGATAGAACGCTATTTGGAAGAGCAGATACTAGAAGAGGAAGAGTTAGACTGGAATAAAGAGGAGCAACGTGTCGAGGTACGTTTGGTTAAGCGATTAGGGAACATTGTGCTGTCTGAAAAGCCTATCAAATCTACCGATAAAGCTGAAGTGACTGACTTATTAATAGAAGAACTAGAAGCTTTAGGCTTGGAGATATTCAATTGGAGCAAAGAAGCACTTTCTCTTAAAAATAGAGTCAATTTTCTCAACCATTATAGAGAAACAATGCCAGACTTTTCAGATGAATATCTGCTAAAAAATATGGAAGATTGGTTAGCCCCTTACCTCCAAGGCATCAACTCCATACGAGGTATCAAGGGCTTAAATATATACAACATATTGCTAGGTCAATTAAGTTATGAACAGACCCAAACCCTAGACACACTTGCCCCTGCCAAACTCAAAGTCGCTTCAGGCTCCAACATCGCCATAGACTATAGTAACCCCACCCAACCCATCTTGGCAGTACGCCTACAAGAGATGTTCGGCACAAGCGACACACCCACCATACTAAATGGCAAAGTAAAACTCATGCTACACCTACTCTCCCCAGCCTCACGTCCTATGCAAGTCACCCAAGACTTGGCAAGCTTTTGGGCAAATACCTATGATGATGTCAAGAAAGAGTTACGGGGGAAGTATAAGAAGCATTATTGGCCTGATAATCCTTTGGAGGCACAAGCTACGAGTAGGACGAAGAAGAGGATGTAAACATGTAGATAATTTAATTTTTTATGAAGAAAATAAAAAGTGGATGGATAAGCCTATCCATCCTACTAGTAGCATTGAATTTTATTCTAAATCAAAAGCTGCTTCAGTTGCCCAATCAGTGATAACTTTTTTATCTCCATCACTTAATTTTGCTTCAGAATGCATAATCAGATAACTTTTCAATGGCATTTTACTTTTTATAGCCTTTGGTATTTTTTCAAGATATTTAAGTTTTTTCTCATCTGTATATGTGTTCCATGTAGAAAAATTCATATGTTCTCTTCCCTCTTTTACATGGTATTTTGTAAACCAAGACACAGGTGCAACATTACTATACCATGGAAATTTTGTATGGCTAGAGTGACAATCAAAACATGAGCGTTCAAGTATTGCCTGTACATTTTCTGGTGCTTCTAAAGCATCACCTTCTTTTACAGGTAAATCAGCGGGTACATTCATAGGAATAAATTGAATCCCTATAAAAACAAGTATTAGTATTATTAGTAATTTTTTCATAGGTATATGATATAATATAATACTTAAAAGATACAGTAATTTATAAAAATAAGAATAAAATATGACAGTTAAAGAAAAACAACTATTTAAGAAAATCATAGATGAACAGATACAAGAGCTAAGTGCCGAGATAGCTACCATTAAAAAAGCACTCTACCCAGAACGTGGAGAAGGACCGTCAGACAAAGTGGCACACCTCAACTTCAAGCTGGACCAAAGCATACACATACAACGTCACGAAGAAGCCACTAAACGCCTCAACAGACTTAAACATGCCTACCTCAAGATAGACACGCCAGAGTATGGGTTTTGTAAAGAGTGTGAAGAGGAAATTTCACTAGAGAGACTGAGGCTCATGCCTGAGTCTGTGTATTGTGTAGCGTGTATGAATGAGTTGGGGTTGTAGTAGCGTTTTTACTACCCCTCTTTTCCATCTTTTCTAGGAATGAACTTTCCACAACCTTTGGCTTCTGTTCCACCAAAACTTTTAACTTCTCTTGCTGTTCCATTTTCCCAAATTACTGTTCTCTCACATTTTGGGGCATCCACACATACTTCATTACTACATCCTACATCTTCAGGTACTGCCATTTTATATCCTTATAATTGGTATTTGTACAGATAATATCAAAAAAACTTTAACAAACGCTAATTATCTTTAAAAAATAGACTTGTTCCCCAATTATTATGCCCAGATTTGCCTTCTTGTACCCATCCATTTTGTGCTAGTGCTTTCCCAATGAGCCAATTCATCCCACCATGCCCCACCAAAGCCACCTTGTCATGCTCTTTGATGAGTGTTTCCAACTGTATAGCTGCTTTCTTAGCCTGTACTTTAGAGGCTTTAAGTGATGTCTCTTTTTTACCAAGTCCAAGGAGCAACATAAGTCTTAAAATAACCAACCAACTCTTAGGTTTCAATTTCAAATAAGGAATTACTATTTCGGGAATGGCAGCTTCATTAAAAAGCGCATTTTGCGTATGTATCTCTACACCTAACACTTTAGCAGAGTCTATGGCACGTCGCAATGTGCTAGTAACCACTACATCAGCATTTTGTGCCAAGGTTATCGTATCTTCAGTGGGTAGACTATCACTCTCTATTGGGGCACTATCATACAGTTCTACCCACTTTTTAAGTGATAGTGAATCTATCTTCTTCATATTATCTATATCTACTTTAGCATGGCGTATGAGGATGATTTGTTTCATGTAGTATTATTTACCCGAAAATTCAGTAGGCACTTCTAGTTCATAGATAGCATCAGTGATGCTTTCTACTTTCTCTTTAAAAATATCTTGAGCATCCCTCAAACCCTTGTTATAGTGGTATCCACCTACCTCACTGGAAAAGAACTCCAACAAAAACTCTGCATCAAACTGCCCTATCTCCTGCGAAAGTTCATTTTCAAAATAGTTTTTAACTTTATCTACCAAAGTAGATTTTTCATCTTCTGTAAATGTGATGTGTGACATTTTTATCCTTTATTTTATCATAACAAAAATACTCTACCTTCTAGTGTTAACATCTCAAAAAGAAGTCTGTCATCATGCACAGGTACACCCCACTGCTCATCATGATACTTTTTTTCCTCTGCACTACCCTCTGCCCAGTCACATCGTTTCATACTATTACCCCACATCTGGAAAATGACAAATCATCTCATCATAAGTGCTATACTTTCTAAGTGTCTCTACAATGACAGGTAAAGGTTCTGCCAAATTGTCACTCAAGTCAAACTCATGCTCGGAAAGCTCAAAAGCTAATTTCTCTACAGGTGGTATAAACTGAGCATCTACACCCTCTTTATTGCCACGCGAATCTACTCTGTACCAACCATACGCTTTTAAATATACCCAATTAAGACCATGCAAACAGTAGATATCGTCTTTGTACTCAGAACAAGACAAGCGCTGATACGCAAACCCCGTAGGTATGCCATTGGCACGTAAAAGTGCAGCGAGCAAAAATGCTTTAGCGTAGCACCATCCTGTTTTATGAAGTAGTACTTCTGAAGCTGTACTTGTTGTGATGTCATCTTTAGAGTCACCCGAATGACGTATCTCATCACGTACATACTCAAAACAGTTTTTTGCTATCTCTTCATCACTTAGACAACCATCAGATAGTTGTATGGCTAATGCGTAGACTTCTTTGTTCGAGAAGTCTATGATGTCTGTCTCTTTTAGATATGCTTTCATCTTTTACCCCATCGGATAAAGTATCTCATCATGTACTTTATCACAAGCCTTTAGCACATCATCACCCAAAGTCAAATCCATCGCTTTAAAAATTGGGTCTAACTGTTCTGCAGATGTCGCACCTATGATGGTAGATGCTACAAAGTCAAACTGTTTTGACCATGCAGCAGCTAGTGTCACAGGATGCATACCTGCCTCTTTTGCTATGGCTACATATTTGGCAGTGGAAGCCAGTGTTTTGTCATTTAGAAATCTTGTTGCCATGGCTTGTTGTCTGACATTTGGCGAATTCATATAGGAAGTAAAACGTCCCGCAGGATGAAAATCTCCATTGTACTTCCCACTCAGCACTCCACCCGCTAGAGGAGAATAAGGTAACAGTGAGATGTTTTCTTTCTCACACACCATTGCTAGTTCATCTAAAAACCGACGATTCAGCAGTGAAAAGTTGTTTTGTATAGACTCAAAACGTGCATAGCCATGCTGTTCAGACTTCATGAGTGCTTTGGTCGTACCATAGGCTGTATCGTTAGACGTACCCAAGTAACGTACCTTTCCCCTCTGTATCAGTCTATCAAAAGCCTCAAGCGATTCTTCTATAGGCACGATGGTATCTGGCCAGTGCATTTGGTAGAGGTCTATGTAGTCCGTCTTAAGACGTTTCAAACTCCCCTCCACCGCACGCTCGATGTGAAATCTATCTATAGCCGTCAATCCATGACGCACAGGAGGTACAAACCACCCACTAGCCGACCCTGCAACCTTAGAAGCCAAGATGATGGAGTCTCTAGGCTTAGTCTGTATCCACTCACCCACTATCTCTTCTGTAAGTCCAAAGAGTTCGCCTGATGGAGGTACAGGGTAAAGCTCTGCCGTATCAAAGAAGTTGATACCCCTCTCATACGCCTTGTCCATGATGGCAAAGGCTTCTTTTTTATCTGCCTG
>JALXBG010000150.1 GCA_026991605.1 Sulfurovum sp. | reverse complement strand
ATTGTCCCAACAATAGCTGATAGTTCTATTCAAGAAAGGCTAACTAGTTTTATCATGGGAGTTGGATTTATTTTCATAACATTTCCCATTTTAGCAGAGGTTCGAGCATATAAATCAGCAAAAAAAATAAAAAAAATTATTGAAAATAACAAATAAAGTTTTATTATTACTTTAAATATATTGTTGTATGCATTCACACATAAAGTGTTGGAATGAGAGTAATGTAGGGTGTTGTGCCCTCACAACACCGAAACTTTAAATACCATATAATACTATTTTCTTTATTCCATCTATTGGTGTTGTAAGGGTACAACACCCTACATATCTCAGCAACCATTAATCATACATTTATCCTAGCACTCTAAAAAGTGCTATAATGAAGAAATAACTCATTCAAAGGAGCATAGAATGGAAAAAGAACTAAAAAACCTCATAAAAGAATCTAAAAAGTCTTTAGAATCGGCAGAAAAAAAGATAGATGCACTCAGCTCAGACTTTAGTGAAGAAGTAAGTGAATTTTGGAATGACTTAAAAGGTCACTTTAGTAAGGTCAATGATAAACTTAAACAAGCCTACGATGACTTTGACAATGGAGAATCCAAACTAGATGCACATCTCAGTATGATGGAAGCACGAGATAAACTAGAAAAAGTCAAAAAAAGTGCAGAAGAGTTTGCGCTCACAACTTCAAAAAAGACCAAAGAAGAGTACAGTATGGCTTCACTTAAAGCACATCTCGCCCAAATGGAGGCAGAAGACAAATGGGAAGAGACGAAAAAAGAGTTATCGCATACCTATGCCAAATCGAAAATAGAAGTGGAAAACTTGGCAAAAAAAGCAGGTCATGAGATAAATGAAATATTTAAAAAACTTACTGATTTAGTTTAACTTTTCTAGCATATTCCTTATTGGTGCGTTGGCAAACGCACCCTATGATATATTTATGATAAAAACTTGACTAAATATATTTTTTAATATATACTACACAAAACAACTATTTTATTTCACATTAAAAGGTACTTTCATGAAAATCACACTTGCACTCTCATCCCTACTCCTAAGCACTACATTTACATTTGCTGGAGGTGGAGGTAAAAATTTTATGAAAGCTGTTGAACCTGTACTTGCCATACCCACACTAGAAGTTGTTAAAGACTATTATGTAGGTGTTGGATATTCATGTGCACAAGTAACGGGTGACAATCCTGACCAAAAATTTCTTGCTATGGGAGCCATGAGTGTTGATGTAGGGTATCAGGTAAATGAATTTCTTGCAGTTGAAGCAAGATATACACGCTCGCTCAGTGATATAAACTATAAAACGTGGAATGTAGACAGAGACTTAGATGGTAGTTCACTCTCTAATCTAGGTATTTACCTCAAGCCTCAATACAGCTTTGAAGCATTTGGTCTCTATGGACTACTAGGGTATGGTCAAGTAAAGCTTGATAATGGAGAAAATACATTTACAGAAAATGGTTTGCAGTATGGTTTAGGTACTACTTTTACCGTACTAGGTACCAATATATTTCTAGACTATAGACGACTCTATGATAGTGAAGGTTTTGATACATTAGTAAGTGAAAACCAAGATGTAGCAGCCAATTCATACACACTTGGTGTTAATTACTTATTTTAAAAGAGTTAACACTGAGTTCACACTATTATGTCATACTACTTATGTTCAAATAAAACAATAAGGATATATTATGAAAAAACAATTACTTACATCAACAGCTGCAGCACTTATGCTACTTACAAACTTTTCTTATGCTGGTGGGGACATCGCACCACAAGAGCCAGAAATGTCTATACCAGATGTTATGGAAGAAACTGTATCGGACAACTACTTCTATGCAGGTCTTGCGTACTCATATATGAATATGAATGATGATACATTAAATACAGACATCACAGGTAATGCAGTGACATTCCTTGCGGGTTATAAGTTTTATCAGTATCTAGCACTAGAAGGTAGATACAGTCTTAGTGTAAGCGACTTAGATGTAGATGGTACAGACAGAAGTTGGGACATGTCAAATATTGCACTTTACCTAAAACCACAATATGCATTTGATCAAGTAACAGTATATGGTTTACTTGGATATGGTGAAGTAACTCTAGACAATGGTACAAGCTATTCCGAAGATGGATTTCAGTGGGGTCTGGGTGCAAGTTACGCAGCTACCGAAACTATTGACCTATTTGTAGACTATACAAGACTTTATGACGATAATGGTTTTGATACATTTACAGCCAATAACGACATCGTGTTTGATAGTGTAACTGTAGGTGTAAACTACAAGTTCTAGTCACACCCTCCTCTCTTATATAGAGAGGAATATTTAGTATATCTCAGGTTCTATAGATTAACTCATAGTACTATCATCAGAAACTTTTAACTTCTTTTTCGTGTTATTTTCATCTTTTTTCGGCTCAACAGTTTTTACTTTAGTCTCTATTTTCTTTTCCATTTTTACAGGTCTGTTTTTAATGACGTTTGCACCTTTCTTTTTATTGACCGATATCACTAACTTCCCATCGACATAGCCCATATTGATACTACTTTCATCTGCATCACTTGGTAGAGGCACACTTTGTTGGTACATACGCATAGAGCTTGATGAACTATAGCTATTGGCAGTTTTTTGTTCTTGTTTATGAATAATCTTTGCCGTGATAGATATCACACCATTTTCTGTATGTATATCTATCTGGTTCTCTTTACTCTCCGGTATGGTCGTTACAAATTCATAATGGTCATTCTTATCTACAAATTGACTGGGTTGTTGTATTTTATAAGTTCCCATAGGCGCTATTTGATTTGAGGTGCGTTGTTGTATACGACTGTGCATACGCTCAAACATTTTGTCCATATTTTGTTGCATCTGCAGCATCTCTTTAAAAATGTCATCTCCAAAAGGGTCTTGCATAAAAGGGTCATTTGCCTGTAGTGAAAGCGTTGCCATCAGAGGCAATACCAAAAGTGAAAGTTTTTTGTTTAGCATATTTGCTCCTTAATATAATTTATTTATATGAGCATTATAAGACGACTTGTTTAACGGAGTTTTAACGTAGATTTAAATCTTTTTTTGAAAACTCAGACACATGTATCTTACCCATCACTGCCATAAGTGACTGCACACCATGTATGAGTTCATTGTGGTAGTTTGCTACGTGCTTTGCTTTTTGAAGAACAAGATATTTACTTCGTTTTCCCTCATCCATCGTTGCAAGCCCTACAGGACAGTTACGTCCACCTGCACCAGAACACTCTCTTGCTCTGATACACCCAGCAGATATCATAAACCCACGGGCAATGTTAATGAAGTCTGCACCATGACAGAGTAGCTCTATCACGTCATCAGGTGTGAGTACCTTTTCTGCTGCAATGATTTTAATATCATCTCGTAAATCATAATCATTAAGTACTTCTATCACGATATCTAAGGCTTCTCGTATAGGAAGTCCTATCTTCGACATCATCTCAAGTGGTGCAGTAGCAGAGCCTCCGTCACCTCCATCTATGGTGAGGAAGTCGGCGATGCTTTTGCCTGCTTCTTTTCTGGCTTTGAGTGCCTTAGCGTAAGTTTCAAAGTCCTCTTTGGTCGAAATGACTATCTTGAAGCCTACAGGTTTTCCAGAGAGTTCTTGGAGCTCGGAGATAAAGTCAAAGAAAGTGTCCATATCGGTAGCATATGGAAAACGATTTGGACTTATGAGATCTTTGTGTGCAGGTATGCCTCTGTAGTAGGCGATGTCATCACTCACTTTGGCTGCGAGGAGTTTACCTCCTGTCTGCTTTGCACCTTGGGCAAGTTTCACCTCTGTCATCTTCGCAAAGCGCATCACCTTTTTGTAACGTATAGGGTCAAAATTACCCTCCCCGTCACGTACACCATACAGCCCTGAGCCCATCTGAAAAGTAATGTCAGAGATACTCTCTGGCGATGTATTAGGGAAATACTCAAGGTCTTTGTCCCAATTAATACGGAAATAAAGCAACCTAATGTTATCAAATATAAAAGTACCTCTGTCATTCTGTCTTACAACCATTTTTCGGTACACACGTTGAGAAACTTCTTTGTTGGTAAGCAAACGTAGAACCCGGTAAACCCTTTTTGCAAACCAGGTTCCCTCTCTCATCTCGAGATAGTCCGTACAGTTACAGTCATCTACATTGAGCGAGGCTAAGAAGTTTGAGGTGAGTCCACCCTCACCTGTGTTGATGGGGAAGTTTCCTTTACGTGCACCTATGGAAAAAGCACGCGTCCCTTCTGGTGAGATAGCGCCATCACTCATAGCAGAACGTCCTACGATACTTTTTGAGACAAAAGGTATTCTTCTATTCGCTCCAAAGGTGACAGAAAACTCCTGCTGTACCTCTGAGACTTCCTTCACAAAGTTTGCATGTTTAAAAAGGGTCTTTTGATTACCATAAGGCTTGGTAGGAGAAAAAGAAAGATAAGGACTTTTGTTTGCAGCAACTTTGTTGATCCATTGTAGTTTTTCAAACGAGTCATAAAAAGTTTCATCACCAAAGTACTGACGCATAGGCCCACGAAGTGCATAAAAGAGGTAACGTAGTCGTCCTATGAGTGGGTAGTTGATGAGTAGTTGGTTTTTACGTTGTACAAATCTGTCATAAATAAACATACCAATGAGTACGAGCAACACAACCACAGCCATCACCTTTAAAAGTACACCCCAATCTGCTACCAAGAGTGGAAAGTTTGCAAAGAATTTTTCGTTATTCATCGTTTCCATCCTTAAAGAGTATATTGTCTAGGGAGTATTTACCCCCTCCAAAACTTGCAAAAATAAAGAGAAATAGCATATAGTAAAGAGGTATCTCCAAACCATTGTCTGCTACTGAAAAGCCATGTGCACCATGCACAAAGACCATTGCACCTATCATGACAAAAGAGAGCAAAATAGCAATAGGACGGGTAAACAGTCCAAGTATCAGTAAGATGATACCTACGGTCTCAATACCAGATACCAAATAGGCAGTAAATGTAGGAAAAGGGATAGACATACTTGCAAACCAGTGTGCCGTGGCTGTCATGTCACTCAGTTTCATCAAGGCAGGTTTCGCAAAACCATATGCAATAATAAGACGAGAAGCCAAGATAATCAGATGTTTAGGATACGAAAAAAGTACCGAAATCTCCCCAAATAGATTTTTAAACATAACACTCCTTTATATCCTGTGTCGAGTACACAAGATTTACATAGAATTATTATACACTTATCTTCGTGTAGCTACTATGCACTTATTTTAATATTGGACGTATCTTTGAAAAAATTATTATTTTTACTTTTACTTAGCTCTCTTGCACTTTTTGCCAAACATAACATAGCCCTACAAGTCCTCGGTTCTGGGGGTCCAGAGATGGGAGACAAACGTGCTTCTTCTGCTTATGTCATATGGGTGGACGGTAAAAGTAAAGTGCTTATAGACTTTGGTGGTGGGGCTTCACTTCGTTTTGAAGAAGTGGGTGCAAACATACCTGAGTTGGATGTCATTTTACTCACACACCTGCATGTTGACCATACAGCAGACATCCCTGCACTGCTAAAGTCTGCATTTTTCACCAGAGCCTCAGGGAAACTTCATATTTATGGGCCAGACGAAAATAACTTTATGCCAAGTACTGAAGATTTTATAGAGAGACTTTTTGAAGATGACAAAGGTGCATGGCAGTACCTCGGAGACCACCTAGATGGCTCAGCAAGACTGCAACTCAAAGCACATACTATTGATGACACCCGTAAAGTAGTCACCATTTACAAACAAGGAGACATCAGCATACAAGCTGTCTCTGTGCATCATGGTCCCATCCCTGCTGTGGCATACAGAGTCAATGTAGCTAACAAAAGCATCACCTTTTCAGGCGACATGAACGGAGACTACCACACCTTAGAGACCTTGGCAAAAGATACAGACATCTTAGTCGCACACAATGCCGTCCCTAAAGGAAGTACAGGAGTAGCAGCAAAACTACACATGACCCCAGACATCATAGGACAGATAGCCCAAAAAGCACATCCAAGAAGAGTGGTGCTTTCCCATAGGATGTTAAGAACAATGGGAAGAGAGAAAGAGACACTCCGTGAGATACGAAAGTATTATAGAGGGTCTGTGAAGTTTGCGAATGATAAAAGTTATTATAGAATTAAGTAGTGGCAGACCTATGTGTCTGCACTTTTAAACCGACACTCACCAAGGGTAATAGTCTTTCCCCTGGCAATTTCACTCAAGATATAGGCTAACGTACCCTCTGCATCTGTCTCAGGCATCTCTTCACTTATCATGCGAAGTGCCTCTTTTTCAGAGGTTTTTGTCCACTTCTTTTCGTAGGTATATTGTGTAGTTAACGTCACAGTCTATACTAGTCCAATCTCGGCAAAGATAGGCTCAACACTTAGCCACCATTCTTGTAATTTATTATTCAACTCAGAAATAGCTGTTTTTTCTTTTTTCCACTCTTGTATCTTTTCGATAATTAACGATTTATCTTCTTCTGCAATATGCTTTGATTTTTGTATCTCTTCTACGGCCTTAGCTATTTTATGTTCCATGTTAATTCCTTTTTTCATAGTTTAACATGGATTAGCAAAATTTAGCTAGAATTATATTACTATATTAAGTAATTTACTATTAGGAAATATCTTGACGCACGCCATCAAAAACTTCATTAAAAAAGATTCCTCAGCGGGTATCATCCTTATATTTGTTACCATTTTAGCACTCATACTCCAAAACTCAGGACTTTCAGGTGCCTACACAAGTTTTCTACATACACCAGTAGAAGTACGCTTTGGGGCGTTACACATAGCCAAACCTCTACTGCTTTGGGTGAACGATGGTCTTATGGCTATCTTCTTTTTTGTCATAGGACTTGAGGTAAAGCGTGAAGTGATGGAAGGGCATCTCTCTTCTCTCTCTCAAATCACACTGCCTGGCATCGCTGCCATTGGAGGAATGGTTGTTCCTGCACTTGTATTTATACTTTTTAACAACGGTGCAGAATTTGCTATGAATGGTTGGGCTATTCCCACCGCAACGGACATTGCTTTTGCTTTGGGTATCTTGTCTTTACTAGGTAACCGTGTACCTGTTTCACTGAAGATCTTTCTTATGGCACTCGCCATTATCGATGACCTTGGTGCTATCGTCATCATCGCAATTTTTTATACATCAGAACTTTCTACCATGTCCATCAGCATTGCCGGAGTAGCGTTGGTTGTACTCTTTGTCATGAACCGTATGAATGTAGCAAAACAGGCAGTCTATATCTTGGTGGGTGTCATCCTCTGGGTCTCTGTGTTGAAGTCTGGTGTACACGCTACACTTGCAGGCGTTGCACTTGCCTTCATGATACCGCTTCACTCCAAAGATGAAAATGGCAAACCATTTTCCATGGCACACCACATGGAACACAGTCTGCACTACTGGGTCGCTTTTGTCATCTTGCCTCTCTTTGCCTTTGTAAATGCGGGGGTTGACCTAAGAGGTATCTCATTCGAAGAGATGGGTGGCACAGTACCACTTGGTATCATGGCAGGACTTTTCATAGGTAAACAAGTTGGTGTCTTTGGCTTTTCATGGGTAGCCATCAAGCTTGGCATTGCCTCTTTGCCTAAAGGGGCAACATGGACAACACTCTACGGTGTTGCAGTACTTACAGGGATAGGTTTTACCATGAGTTTATTTGTTGATTCATTAGCCTACAACGATACCAAGATGTTCCACTTTGCAGACAAGCTGGCTATCTTGCTTGGCTCACTCTTCTCTGGGCTCATGGGCTACTTTGTCTTGAAGATGGCAACGAAGGAGAAATCTTAGCCTCTTACTCCTCATACTTCTCAACATGATAGACCGAAATCTCCGGTTTATTCTCTAAACACATCTCTTTGAGCCCTGCTTTTTTACAAAGGTTTTTAAAAAAGAGTTCAAAACTTGGCAACTGTTCCCAAACCTGAGGTAAAAAAGTTGCCTGGTACTGACCTTGCTTTAACACAACACCATCTTGACCCACATGAATTTTAGATTTTAAATCTTCTATGGAACTATATGCTAAGGGCTTTGCTGGGGTAAGCAGAGAGACTTCTACCTTTACATTGCCTAACTCATCTTTTCGTAATGGCACAAACCTAGGGTCATTAAATGCAGCATTTTGGGCATTTTTTATCACATCTTCATAGAGTTTTCTGTGTGCCACAAGTGAGCCTATGCATCCACGTAGTGCACCTTGCTTGGTATTGAGTGTGACAAAGGCTGCACCTTTTTCTTTTAACCATGGATTTTCCTGAAGCATCGCTTCTAGGTCTAAAAGTTGTTTGCCATCTAAGCCTTGGGCTATACTTTGCCGTGCAAGTGAGAGGAGTACTCTCTTTTTCTCTTCATTTTTTTTCGTCATTGTGTCTTTTTCAACAAAAGCAACACTCACATAGCCCACAACAGAACTGTTATCACCACTTGCATCTGCACTGGTTCTGTAGTCAAGCAGTTTTGGCTCCAAATGCATTGTTTTTGCTGCAAGTATCATCGCTTCTACCCCTAACTTACCACAGGCTTCACAACCTTTATTTAAGGTATTCACATCGAGGTTTGTTACTGCATCTATACAGATACTATCAAGTTTGTTTGCTTTGTGTATGTCATAAAAATGGCTCAAATCTGTACTAATCACCACCGCAGTTTCTGGCTGTGTGAGTAGATACTCAATGATTTTCGCAAGGTTTTCTGGTCTCTCATCTCCATAGACAAGCTCAGTCACATTGACATTTGGAAAATAGTGTTTTATAAGAGGCATTTGTACTTCAGTGCTGTGCTCATGATGTGCCTCAGGTACGAAGTGCAAGGCAAACTTCTCTCTGAGTGTTTGCATCAGGCTTGTATCTACCTTCAATGCTCCCAGTGGGGTAGCATAGCTGTCATACATCGCCACACTCGTACTCTTGAGATAGACACGATGGCTAGGACCAATGACCACGATATGCTTAAAGTCGCTATGACTCAAAAGCTTATAGGCGACATTTGCTGTAAATCCGCTATAGACATAACCGGCATGAGGCACAATGACTGCTTTAGGCTTGAGCGAAGCCATTTCTTTATGTGTTTGCAAATACTTATCTAGTATCTGATTATACTCTCTTAACGTTTTTTCAATCTCACTTGCTTGGGCAGGATAAAACTGTCCTGCAACTGCTGTTTCTCGTGTACTCATGACCATACTCCTGCTATCGGTTTACTACAGTGTGGACAGTTACCATTTTGTAGTCTATTTGTCGTTACTTTGTATCCTGTTCTGTCTATAAGTAGTGTATCACAGTCCGAACAGTAGGTGTTACCGGCAATAGATACATTGCCAAGATAAATATGTTTTAACCCTACTTTTTTTCCTATGCGTTCTGCACGTTGTAAAGTTGCCATGCCCGTAGCATGATGCTCTGACATTTTATAGTTCGGAAAAAAAGCACTTAGGTGCCAAGGGACATCTACACCCAACTCTTGTGCTATAAAGCTTGCCATTTGAGTGAGTGCTTCATCACTATCATTGTCACCCTCTATGAGCAGAGTCGTCACCTCCAGCCAGATGCCTGCTTTTACCATACGCACAAGTGTATCTTTGACAGCTTCTAGTCCACCTTTGAGTACTTTTTTATAGTAACTTTCATCCCAGCTTTTGAGGTCAATATTGGCAGCATCTACCCATGAAGCCATATCTTCTATGATTTCTGGCGTCTCAGAGCCATTACTTACAAAGATGTTTTTTAATCCTTTCTCTTTAGCCAATACACCAATATCTTTGGCATAAGGGTAGAAAATAGTCGGTTCATTGTAGGTGTAGGCAATGGCAGAGGTACCCTCTTTTATGGCCAATTCCACCATTTGTTCCGGACTTACTTCTATATTTTCATTGATAATGTTCGTTTGTGAGATATCCCAATTTTGACAAAATGGGCATTTAAAATTACATCCAACGGTACCAAAAGAGAGTACCTTGCTTCCTGGTAATAGATGATAGAGTGGTTTTTTTTCAACGGGATCAACATTGAGTGCTATGGGATGTCCATACACCAGTGTTTTGAGTTCCCCATTGGTATTTTGGTTTACACCACAAATACCAATCTGTCCTTCTTTAAGTTTACAGGAATGCCTGCAAAGCAGACAGACAATACTCTCTTTATCTTCAACTTTTTTATAATATTGCATTCTTTTATGATAGGTCATTTATAACTCCTTATGAAGAAATAACTCCCTTCATATTATCGTAAAAAGAATAACAATTTTTAAACCTGGGTCAAACTATATAGCCTCTACCCACTCCAGCATAAACTGCTGTGCTTGAGCGTTAGGTGCATCCATAAAACTAACGATAAAACTCTCTTCAATCTCTACAACACCGATAGAACGTGGTCTGATGCCTAACATTTCGGCTTTGGGTAACTGCACACCAAAACAAAATATGATATTTTTAGCATCTGTAAAATCTGGATTTATCTCACCATTTTCCAGTGATTTAGTATGACTATAGTGATCAAATATTGCAATGTATGTAGCCACTGGATGTGCGTCAATTTTAGCTTTAATAAAAGCGATGACTTCATCAGTATTCTTTAATGTAGTCTCAGTTTTAGCGATAGTACGTGCATTAAGTGGATATTTTTCCATAAGTGTTAATTGTTTCATAATTATTGTCCTTTTTTATTTTCGTATAAGTATAGTTTATTTTTATTATAAGTAGTTTAGAAAAGTAGGTTCCATAAAAGAAAAAGCACCATTACGCTATAATCGCGACAATTATATAACACGTAGGATGCACTATGAGCGAAACTGTAGAAAAAAAAGCAACATATAACCCAAAAGAAGTAGAAGACAAATACT
>JALXBG010000149.1 GCA_026991605.1 Sulfurovum sp. | reverse complement strand
GAATTATATCAGAACTAAGGATAAGACTATATGGAATGTGAATTACCAAGAGTAAACTCAAACCCTGAAGAGATGAAAAAATATTTTGAAGAAGCCAAAACCATCGCTGTTTTAGGTGCTTCACCCGATACAACAAAAGCCAGTAACCATGTAGCACATTATTTAAAAGAAGTCGGCTATAAAATGATACCCGTCTACCCAAAAGGCGATACAATTTTAGGTGAAAAAGTCTACCGAAGCCTAGCGGAAATAGATGTGCCTGTCGATATGGTCGTGGTCTTTAGAAAGCCAGCAGCTCTTGATGCCATCGCAGATGCTGTCATCGCACGTGGTGATGTTAAAACATACTGGACACAACTAGAACTCATAAATAACAATGCAGCAGAACGCGTCAAAGCAGCAGGCATTAATGTGGTACAAAACTATTGCGCTATGATAGAGCATAGAAACTTATTTCAATAAGTATCATAAAATAAAATATAAACAATATAGGGAAATATAGATGAACAAACTTACACTCATTACACTTGCTATTATAGGCACAACAGCACTACATGCAGAACTTTTTACAGAACACTTTAAAAATGGTGTGGTGAAGTCTCAAATAAATTATAAGAATGATACACATACAGATACAGAAGAAGGCGTGAAAGATGGTTTAGAAAAGACTTATTACAATACGGGCGAGGTAGCTTATACAGTAACCAATATAGAAGGTAAACGTAATGGTCCAATGGATTGGTACGATAGAGACGGAAAGCATCTTGAACGCATTAACTTCAAAATGGGCAAAAGAGATGGCAACAATAAAATCTTTTATGCAGATGGAACATTACGCATTGAAGTCAATTATATTAATGACAATAAAGAAGGAGTGGAGAGATATTACTTCAGTACAGGAAAACTCGCTTCTGAAGTAAACTATGTTCATGGTAAAAAAGAAGGCATCCAAAAAGAGTACAATGAAGATGGTACACTCAACAATGAAGTCACCTATAAACATGGATATAAAGAGGGTGAAAAGCGCTGGTATGACAAAAAAGGCAAAGTGATTAAAACACTTACCTATAAAATGGATAGACCTATTAATCTTATGAAAAAAGTGCAGGCTAAAAAACCAGATGCAACAGTTAAAGCACTCAAAGGTCTAGACTTCAATCCAAACAATAGAAAAGTAGATTAAGATTAAGAAAGGATTTTCTATGAACTATCTAGTAATATTGGCTTTAACTTTAAGTGTAAGTTGTAGCATTGCTATGGCAGAAGAGACTATCATTGAAGACAATGCTCAAAAATCTACTTATGCAGATGGGGTAAGACAAGGTATGACATGGTGGTATGATGATAAACACCATGTAAAATCAAAAGTAAATTTTGATAAGGGCAAAGAGAATGGCATATACACCTCTTATTATGATAATGGTAACGTCAAACTTGTTGTTGAATATGTCAATGGTCAAAAACATAGTATCCAAAAAATGTATTATAATAATGGTCAACTTGGGTCACAGGTCAACTACAATATGGGTAGACGTGAAGGTGTGATGATGGAATGGGACTCAGAAGGGTTTAAATCTTCTGAAGTATTTTACAAACACAACTATAAAGTTGGTGTAAAAAAGTACTTTGACCATAATGGAAAAGTTACTTTCACCCAAGAGTTCAAAATGGATAGAAATCCTGTCATGATAAAACTTCTCAAAGACAAAAGAAAAGAGACACTTATTGACCTAGCAAAGTATGGTTTACTTCCTGAAAACACACCTGAAAAAGAACGATTGCATTAAGCATCGTTTCTTTAGAAATACCCTTTTAGACACCTTTTCCTATATAAAATGTTTCATATCAATCCTTTTTAATCCCTACTAAATCACTCTATATAGTAGGGATAGATGACCGGAAAATGCTTCAAGTTATAACAAATATTCCTACAAATAATAATAATTTTTTTTAATGTTACATTTATGAAAATATTTATAATTTTATATTATTTTAAAGAAAACTTAATCACTATCATGACAAAATAAAGTGTAATCGAATTTAAAAGGAGACTAAAATGATTTCAAAAATTGTAAAAAGTACAATTGCTGCTTCACTGTTGGCTACTGTAACTTTTGCAGCTACTAGTTATGACAAGACCCCACCGTTTGGCATGGATAAACTAGAAAAAGTAAAAGTAAAAGGAGCAGAGGCATATCAACCAAAAGCAGACTATAGTATGTTTGTAAACTACGAACTGGGTATGCATTGTGTTGGGTTTGATATGAGTTACTGTTGTGTAATTCCACCGTATAACTCTATTCAATCACAAGCTATCAGAGTAGGAAAGAAAGGGAAACTTCCTAAACTTCTTTCACCAAAAGACAATGTAAAAGTATTTGCCTACACTAAGGACAACTCCTTCTCAGAAGGTAACAAAATGAAATACTGGTCTGTATCAAAAGATGCAGACGGCGATGGTCACCTAGACTCAGCAGGTGATAATGTAGCAAACTACGTGTGGACACACCTCTTTATCTACAAAGACCTTGAAGGAACAATCCCTAAAGGTGCAACTGCAAAAGACAGACTACGTGTAGGTAGACAAATTCCTGTAAAAGTAGATCATGGTCCTTCTGGTGCACCAATGACAGGCTACATGACATATGCTGGTAAAGATGGTGGTAACATAGTATTTGCAGATACACTTGTACCTGCCGTAAAAGATGTAAAACTTGTATTAACAGCATCTCATTTATGGGATTCACTTGGTCTTCCTATGACAGCATTTAATGACAGTAGAAGAACTGGTTCTTTACGTGCTGTGACAGAAAAAGATTTCCAACCTTTCCAATACTCTACTGTTGAACTTCATACACAAGATGGAAAACAAATTAAACAACCCGATGGAAAAACTGTGACTTACTTCGGTACAAACCCTGTAGATATTCCTAACTGTTATGCATGTCACTCACGTACAGGTAAAGCTGCGCAAATGGCAAGAGACGAAGGACTTAAGCAAGGTGATGCTGAGTATGCTTACTGGAAAACATATCCAGATACTTCAGAGTACATGGCTAGACTTTCAGAAGGTTCTATTAACATCCTTTCACTTCATGATGCACACCACGGAACGACATTCCTCTCATCATACGATTCAAATGCTGCTATCAATAGACTTGGTAAAGTTGGTTTCGTAAACTGTACTGACTGTCATGGTGATAACGTTTCTGGTAACCTTGTTTCGCCTAGAGTGACAGCTTCTGGATACAAAACAGTTAAAGCAAAACCTCTTTCAGAAGCCATTCATGGATTCCACCTCGCGATGGTACCTATGCCTGATG
>JALXBG010000148.1 GCA_026991605.1 Sulfurovum sp. | reverse complement strand
ACTATCACCAAAAATGTGGCAACAAAAGAAGATATCATAGTAGCTCTTTTTTGTGGTGAATGCATATGTTTCCTTTACGCTATAAATATACAAAGTGATTTTAGCATAAATAATTTAGAATCGAAACTATTAATGCTATAAACTCATTTATGCTATAGTAATAGAGAAAAATACTATACTATCAAAATAAATCTACTATAAGTGAATATGCCATGCGTACAGAAGAAGATAATTTAAATCAAGCTATTGACAATGACAGTATTGCCTTTAATGACCGTCTTGTCTATGATAAACTCACTTTTTATTATATTTCATTACCTATCCTTCTTTTAGGAAATATCTTAGGAGCACTACTGCTATCTGCTATGCAGATTAATAGTGTTGATATGTATACTATCACAGTATGGTTTCTTGTAAGTTTTGTAATGTTTTTATATCAAATCTATCACTATTACAAGTTTAAAACTGAAGCAGAAGAAAATAAACTAAGAGATGCAAATATTTGGCTAGATAAATACTATACCAATATACTACTCAACGGTATTATATGGGGTAGTGCAGCTTTTTTAATGTTTCCTGAAAATGACTTGATGCATCAAATGATTATGATGCTTTTCTTATTTGCTATCAGTTTTTCTGCCATGGGAGTATTGGCTTCAAAAAAAGACCTTTTACTCACCTATGTCCTTGTAACATATGCCCCACTTATTGCGCGTTTATTTTTTATGGAAGGCGAAATTTATGTCAAAATTGCTTATGCAGTTTTAGCTTTAGTGCTTATCATGATTCTAGTTGCAAACTATTATGGCAGGGTGATTAATCAATCCCTGGGAAATCGCCAACATTTCATGACCATAAAACATACACATGAAAAACTCAAAGAACGCTTTTTCTCCTTATTTGAACGTGCCCCTGTAGGTATTTACTATTATAATAAAGACCTTGAATTACAAGATGTCAATACACATTTTATGCGTATGAATAAAGTCTCATTAAAAGATGATCTTCTTAATCTTAATCTTCGTTCTTTAGTGAATGCACAAATTATTCATGCCCATGAAAATATTTTTAATGGGGATACAGGTCATTACAGAGGTCCTTTTGAAGTGCTTGATGCAAAAACACATCTTTATACAAACCTTTCTACTGTACCTATGCTTGACAGTGATGGAAATGTTGCCGGTGGTATTACCATTATCAATGATATTACTAATGAAGTGACTGCAAAAGAAGAGATGGTACGAAACGCCTATTATGATATGCTAACCAATATACCTAATCGTACCCTTCTGATGGACAAGCTGAAATCTTTTATCTCATCAAAGCAAACAAATAAAACCTATGCTTCTCTTCTTTTCCTAGATATTGATAATTTTAAAAAGGTCAATGAAACCTATGGACATGATGTAGGCGACAACCTACTTAAACAAGTAGCACATCGTATAGAAGGAATGGTTGAGAGTAATGAGATTTTTGCACGTATTAGTGGTGACAAATTTGTTATACTTTTACCTACACTTGATGAAATTTATGATAAGTCAGAAACTATGACACAAACATATATTCATACACTTAACAAACATTTTATGCACCCACTTAATCTCGCAGGAGAAGAGTATCACTTAAGTTTTACTATTGGGGTCATGCTCTTCAATGATTATAATATCACTGCGTACGACATTCTCAAACGTGCAGAAACAGCTATGTATGAAGCGAAGAAAAATGCGAGGGGTACAAGCCAATTTTATACAAAAGACATGGGGAATAATAGTAAAGAGATTTTAACTCTAGAAAATGATATACATAAGGCCATCATCAATAATGAATTTTCTATATTTTATCAGCCACAATTAGATATCGCTACCAATAAAATTGTCTCTGCCGAGGCATTAATCCGATGGATGCATCCTACAAAAGGTCTCATTTCCCCCTCTGTATTTATTCCTATTGCAGAAGAGAGTGGTAGCATTATAAAACTTGAAGAGTGGATCTTTGAAAGAACCCTCCAGGAAATCAAATTACTACATGATTCTGTAGATAATTTTAACCTTACACATATTGCGATTAATATCAGTACCATACATTTTTTACAACCTCACTTTGTTGAAAAATTGATGCTTCTACTTCAAAAATATCATGTACGACCTGAGTGGGTTGAACTAGAATTAACAGAAAGTGGTATTATGCGAAATATACATGATGCGGTCTATAAAATAAAAGAGTTAAAAGCCTTTGGCTTTACTTTTTCTATTGATGATTTTGGAACAGGGTATTCTTCTTTATCCTATCTCAAAGAACTTCCAGTTGATATGATTAAGATTGATCAATCCTTTATTTTTTCTATGAATGAAAATAAAGGAGATGCCATGATTGTTGAGTCTGTGGTCGCAATTAGCCAAAAATTTAATCTCAAAGTCTTGGCAGAAGGTGTTGAAGATCAAGAAACCCTTACACATCTCTCTCAAATTAAATGTGACCTCTATCAAGGTTATTTTGCCTATAAGGCTTTACCTTTTGAGGTCTTTAAGCAGTTATTAAATACCAAGAGGAACAGATAACTGTACCTCCATTTTAAAGTGCTTTTGTTGCCAAAGAGGCAACACGTGAAGCAAAAGCACTTTTATCTTTAGGCTCTAGTCCTTCAGAAAGTTTTGCAGAGTCAAGAAGTATCCATGAAAGATCCTCAAAGAGTCCCTTATCCTCCAATCCATCTAACTTTTTAATCATCTCATGGTCTGGATTGATTTCCAGAATCAGTGGTGTCTCAGGCATCTCCTGTCCCATTTGTGCAAACATTGCCGCCATTCCCGCCATAGGATCAGACGGATCTTTAATCACACATGACGGACTTGAAGTCAATCTAGAAGTTGTTTTTACTTCCTTAACCTCTTCACCAAGTACTTCTTTAATTTTATCTGTTAAAGATTTGAATTCCTTGGCGACCTCTTCTTTCTCTTCTTCTGTTTTAGAATCAGGTGCTTCAATAGTCGTAATATCTTTAAGTGCCCACTCTTTGTATGTCCCAATCATAGGCGTCACAATACTGTCTACTTCTTTGTCATCCATGATGAGCACTTCAATGTTTGCTTTTTTATAAGCTTCAAGTAGTGGAGAGTTTCTAAGTACTTTTTCGTCTTCACCAGTGATGTAGTAAATTTCTTTTTTCTCAGAGTCCCCACGGCTAATATATTCTTCAAAACTTACTAGTCCCTCTTGGGTAGAAGACTTATACTTAACAATATCAAGAAGTAACTCTTTATTAACATTATCAATATAGATACCCTCTTTCATCACTCTATTGTACTGTGCCACAAAAGTATCTGCATCTTCACCTTTAAGCTTTTTAATCGCTTGAAGTATCTTTTTCGTTGAGTTTTGTTTGATGTTCGCCAAGATTTTATTCTCTTGGAGTAATTCACGACTTACGTTAAGTGGTA
>JALXBG010000147.1 GCA_026991605.1 Sulfurovum sp. | reverse complement strand
TAAAATGCTGAAAGTTTTTCATCTCTTGCCAAAATATCAGCAACCATACCATTGAGTTTAAGTCTATTTGTATATCTGTCAAATAGTGCCTGTTCAGCTTCATTCATAGGTACTACTTCACCATCAACTTGTACTTTTTTCACTTGATCTCTAGACTCACGTTTTGGTGCTTTTTTCTTCTTACCCCAAGAGTCTTTGAGTCCAACGATTTTATTGAACACAGGTTTTTCATCGGTATAATCTATAGGGTCAGCATAAAAATACCCTTCTCTCTCAAACTGAAATCTCTCGTCAGGTTTTTCAGTCACAACAGCAGGCTCAACCAATGCATTTTTGATGACTTTTAAAGAATCAGGATTAATGTCATCTATACCCTCTGGTGCTTCGCAGGCAAAAAGTCTGTCGTAGAGTCTTACTTCTACCTCTTTATGTGCCTTGGCATCTACCCACTGAATGGCACTTTTTACTTTTATGCCACTCGTATCTGAGCCACTTTTAGAGTCAGGATGGTATTCTGCTTTTATCTCTACGATAGTCCCATTTGCATCTTTGATGACTTCCTTACAAGTAATAATATAGGCATGTTTAAGTCTCACAGGTTGTTCAGGTGTCAAACGGAAGTAACCTTTTGGAGGAACTTCCATAAAGTCAGCTCTATCTATATAAATCTCTTTTGAGAAAGGAAGTTTTCTTGAACCCTCTTTAGGTACATCCTCTGGGTAGTATGAAGCATCAAGCTCTTCTGCTCCCTCATAGTTTGTGAGCGTTACTTTAAGTGGATCAAGTACACACATCACACGTGGTACCTTTTTGTTCAAATCATCTCTAATCGAAAACTCAAGTTGTGCCACATCTACCATGGAGTTTGCCTTGGCGATACCAATGCTGTCACAGAAATTTAAAATAGACTCTGGCGTATAGCCTTTTCTTCTGTATCCTGCTAGGGTAGGTAAACGAGGGTCATCCCATCCGTTTACAACACCACTCTCTACCAACTCCAAAAGCTTTCTTTTGCTCATGACCGTATAGTTGATGCCAAGTCTTGCAAACTCATGCTGGTAAGGACGTGGTGGTTCAAGCCCAAGAGTATCGAGTACCCAGTTATAGATGTCACGGTTATTTTCAAATTCCAAAGTACATATGGAGTGTGTAACCCCTTCTATATAGTCAGAGAGACAATGTGCAAAGTCATACATAGGGTAGATAGCCCACGCATCCCCTGCTCTAAAATGGTGCGCATGACGTATGCGGTACATAAGCGGATCTCTCATCTTCATGTTGGCGGCACTCATATCTATCTTCGCACGAAGTATGTGTTCACCCTCTTTAAATTCTCCATTTTTCATGCGTTCAAAAAGGTCTAGATTTTCTTCTACAGATCGCTCAGCATATTTACTACGCTTCCCTACTTCAGTCACTGTACCACGTAACTCTCTCATCTCCTCTTCATCGACACTATCTACATACGCCTTACCCATTTTTATGAGTTCTATCACATAGTCATAGAGTTTAGAGAAATAGTCAGAAGTAAAACGAACATCACCCTCCCAGTCAAACCCAAGCCACTCTACTGCATCTTTGAGTGCTTCTACATATTTGGTGTCTTCTGTGGTAGGATTGGTATCATCCATTCTAAGGTTACAATGACCGTTGTAATCACGGGCGATACCAAAGTTAATAGCGATGGATTTAGCATGTCCAATATGTGGAAATCCATTAGGTTCAGGAGGAAACCGTGTAACAATCTCTTGATACTTTCCTGCTTTTAAATCCTCTTCGACTATGGTACGTAAAAAATCTTTGTGTTCACTCATGATAATGTAACCTTTATATATATATGGCGTATTTTATCTAATTAGTGCTTGTCGTATCTTAGGGAAAGTATCTATTTTATTTTGCTTTAATATTATTGTTGTATTATTTTGGAAAGGGTACACTGAAGTCAGGAGAATGCCCGTTCTCCTAACCTAGTGTGATTACTTATCGCAATCAGTGTTCTTTTTGGCTTTCGTACAATTTCGATAATTTAACCACATCAAAGTGACTTTCACTAAAGAAATGACAAGTGCCAGTACTGAAATAAATTCCATAACGTACCCTTCATTCTAGATTTTTACCACCCACATATAAATATGCCAAGCCCAAACCCTAAATAGAACAAAAGTTAAAACACTACCCTAACTGTACAAAGGGTACGTGGTATTATAATAGAGTTTTTGGATTAGAGGTAAAAACATGGCATATTGACATATTTTTTGATTAATTCTCATGCTTTGCGTGGGAATTGATACGAGAGTTTGATCTGAATGTGAACTTTGTTTGTTGTTTAACTTGAAGTATGCATTCCACGGGTAACATAGGAACAAGAAACGGTTATTGTGAGCGGTAATTTTCACGCTAGGGTAAATTATTGGTATCCTCGTATTTATTATATTTTAAGTTAATATTCAATTGGCCCAAAACCAAAATCATAATTAATTTTGTTCAATATTAACTTATTAATATTTGAAACAATTACTTTTTTTTCTTTAACTGGTCTTCCAAATAAAGCTATATTTGGAATAACTTGAGATTTAGCATGATTTTTCAATATTGCAATTTTTCGTATTGAAATACCATATACAGTATCAAAAGGCATTGCACCAGTTCTCATTACTGAAAAATAAGATGGATAAATAATACCATCAAAACTTTGTTTTTATAATACTTTGGCAATATTCCTTGAGATATTATATGAATATTTTCCTGCATAAAACAACATATGTATAGCTAAATCTAAACTTTCAAATTCAGATTCATTGTCTTCTACAATTTCTGTTAAATCTAATAATTTTAGAGTTTTACTAGGTACTAAAGTTGCTAAATATAATTCATCTTCAACTGTAACTCTACATTCATGAATACAAACTTCTACGTCTTGTGAAGCATATAAAATTGGGAGTTTTTTTGAATCAAATCTACCACTTTTAAGAAACTCTTTTGGTGGGCTATCATATTCATCATGATTAGATTCTTTGATTGGATTAATTCTCAATCTATAAAATTTATCATTTTGACATAAAGTTTTTATAGGATATGCTTGTATAATTTTTTGAATTATATTATTTCTAGTTTTTTTATTAATTAACTCTTTTAAAGGTTCTATTTCTCCTAGCATCCAAAGTCTTGGTCCATAATAAAAAAAACCAATTTTAATTATTTTTTCAATTAAATTAATATCTTTTGAGAGTTTTAATGAAACAGTAATTTCTGTTTCTCTTTTGTCATTACATTGTATAACGGGAGCAGCACCATAATCTACTTTATGTAAAGTACCTTTTACAAAAAAATCATATGAAAGCTTCCACAATAACTCATCATTTAATTTATATCCTGACATACTATGGCAATTATCACATCTTTCTTTATTGTTAATACCAATTTTCAATGAATGTAATTTTAAGCCTTCATCTTGAAAACAATCAGAGCAAAGAGAATTCTTTTTAGAGATAGTGTATCCTTTTTTTAACATAACGGGCGTGGTCTTTAACCCATCTCCCCGTTATTCCAATGCGAAGCATTCGAACAACTATTTATTAACCGAACATAATGTCCTGCTATTACAATATTTCATTATTAAGAGTATATCAAATATGTCTTATTATTTATGAAAAGGGGTAGAATTTTCATATTTTGCTTCTTACGCATAGTATTATAATAATTAATAATGTCCTGCACACATTCAATCACGTTGAACCCTAGTAACAAACCTCAATCAAATGCAACCCACGAGACTTCACTCTAGCACTAAGCTTTTCCTCTTTATGATTTTCTAACGCATCGCCAATATCATCCAGGCTAATCTCATTTCTTCCCAACGCAAACAAAGCACCAGCAATATACCGAACCATGTATCTCAAAAATCCCTCTCCCACTATTTTAAGACAGTAAACGTCATTGCCAAAGACTTTGGGTTGGATTTTTACTATCTCACAACTCACAATAGTCCGAAAAGTTGAAGTCATAGTAGTATCTCGTTTGGCAAAACTATAAAAGTCATGTTCTCCAACGAAGCGTTTACATGCTTCTTGTATGAGTGCTGTATCAAGTGGGATTGAACCATTGAATGGGATATGTGCAATGGTGTCGTTAAGCATGGGGTTGTGGATGCTGTTTATGCAAAAGTAGTAGTGGTACTCTTTACTTTTAGAGTCTTTGTTTGGGTTAAATGCTAGGGTAGAGGCTTCGCAGAGTAAAATGCGTATATCATGGGGTAGAAGAGAGTTCATGCCAAGGAGAAGTTTACTTGAGTCTATGACTAAGGGGATGCTGACTTTTATCACCTGTCCTTGTGCATGTACACCTGCATCTGTTCTGCTTGCTGTGGCTATGGTACAGTCTTTGGATTTACAAATTTTTTGTAGTACTTCGTTGATGCTTGCCTGTATGGTAGGCTTTTCTTTGCCTTCACCTATGTCTTGCCAACCATAGTAGTGTGTGCCTTTGTATGAAACTATGAGGCGATGATGGTACATAGGTATATCCTTTTATACGGTTAGGTTTCAACAAAGAGAGCTATAGGGTAGCCAATTTTGTAGCATTTTGACTTACATCTACGCTTCTCTTTGTTGGGTTAGAGGTTCCCTTCAGCAAATAATCCTATAATAGCATTAATATATTTTGGAGCTCAACACATGCTAAGATTTGCCCAGTCACCAACTCATGATATGAATATAGGTGACCTACGTATTGCTATACTTAATTACCTTGTCTCACAACAACGTAATGAAGGTTTCACTATTCGTATTGATGATACAGATAAAGAAGCTATGGTAGAAGGTAAAGACACAGAAATCATGCAAATTTTAGAAAAGTTTGCGCTTGTGCATGATAGTGTTTTTCATCAAAGTGAACACCTGCATATGCACCAGACACTGGCTATTAAACTTCTTGAAGAGGATAAAGCATTTGTCTGTACCTGTGATGAAAACCAAGAAGAGTGCTTAGCCCATTGTGATAAGAAAGCGCCATCAGAATATAGCAAGTTAAAAGAGTCAGGGGAGCCTTTTGTACTCCGTATTAAAAAACCTACGGAATGTATTGTCTACCATGACCTTATAAAAGGTGAAGTTAGCGCTACTCCTGATGAAGTGGACGCCTTTGTCATCTTACGTCAAGATGCATCTCCTACGCATGACTTTGCCTCAGCCTGTGATGATATGCTCTCAGGTGTTACGTATCTCATTCAAGAAGATAAAAATCTCGCTAGTACAGCAAGACAAAAGCACATTAAAACAGCGTTGGGTTATGAAGAAGAGACAACCTATGCTCATCTACCGACACTACTCAATGATGATGATACATTTTCTATAAAATGGCTCTTTGAAGAAGGCTTTCTTCCTGATGCGATTATCAACTACTTACTTTTACCAAGTATACCTATATTAAACAACGCTGATGCACCACAAGAGATATTTACCCTCCCCGAAGCCATAGCATGGTTTAAGGTTGAAAATATTTCTAACGCTGCTGTGGCATTTGACATTGAGAAATTACGTTTTATTAACCGTGAACACCTTAAAAATATGGATGATAAAGCACTCTCAACACTCTTTGGCTTTGCCGATGCAGACATAGGAAAACTGGCTAAACTTTACTTAGAAGACGCAACTACAGTCAAAGAGTTGAGATTAGCTATCGAATCTATCTTTAGCCCCAAAAACTTTGAAGGCAAATGGGCGAATCAAATGCGTACCATGGAGACACTTATACAAGATGCTCCTATGTTCCATGATTACGCTACCTTTGAAGCATATCTACTCAAAAAGACGGGACTTACAGGTCAAGATTTTTTTAAAGCACTTAGACTATTACTCACGGGTACAGAGCATGGACCTGAACTTTCAGCTATTTACCCATACATTAAACCTTACATATTGGAGATTGCATCATGATTTATGAACTTTACGGACTACTACGAGGTATCGCTACACTTTACATCTGGATTATTATCATCGCCTCATTTTTGAGCTTTGTACGCCCTGACCCCAACAACCCTATTGTGCAAGTACTCTACCGCTTGACTGAACCTGTATTTGCATTTATACGTAAGAAGTTACCTTTTGTCGTCATGTCGGGGATAGATTTATCACCTTTAGTGATTATCTTTGGGTTACAATTTATCGATATTATCATTAGAAATATACTTTTCGGATAAGCCATAGATGCGTATTGTCCTGCTTTTTGTTACTGTTATAGCGTTATTATGTACTACCGTAGAAGCCAAAACCTTTACCTATTGGCAAGTGCATCATATGCCAAAAAGTGTTGAGAAAGACTACTACATTTGGCGTTTGTTGTTACAAAAAAGTACCACCAAAATAGAAGCAAAAAACATCATCTATGAAGCGAGCCATCTGAACAAAAAACTGCGTACTGCCTACAGAGCCAAAACTGGACTCAATGCCAAACTTCCAAAGATAAAAAGAAGTGGACATGTAGACAACAGTTGGAGAGCACGCAGTAAGGCAAACAAGAGTTTTAAGCATGGGCTGGCACTTATGCAGCAAGGTAAAGCCAAACAGGCTTCCGGATATTTTGACCTTGCACGCCGTCTTTACAAAAAACGCTATGATGTAGACAAGTCACTTTTTTGGCTCTATCTAAGTACCAAAAGAAAAATATACATTAAAGCATTACGCCAAAGTCACCATGTCAACATCTATACACTTATGGCAGCAGATACTATGAATGCAAGATACCCTAAAACCATTACCGAATCACTTTGGCGAAGTAAAACCCGTGGATATGACATTAAAGACCCTATTGCCTGGGCAAAAGTCAAACATCAGATGAAAGCAGGATGTGATTTGAATGATTTGGCAGATGAGCATAAATCACAAGAGTGTATCGGTGTCTATACCTACCTCAAAGCAAAAGCCTCTCACTTTCAAGAGTCTTATTTTCCTATGCCTTACAGAGATGCCATGAAAAAAATGCCCAAAGAGAGACAAGCGCTCATCTATGCTATAGCCCGCCAAGAAAGCCGCTTTGTACCTGCTTCAGTTTCACGTTCTTTTGCCTTGGGGATGATGCAGTTTATGCCTTTTTTAGTAAAGCATGTCGCAAAACAGAAAGGACAGAAAATAGACCTTGATGATATGTTTGACCCTTACAAAGCCATCGAATATGCAGATTACCATTTAGACTATTTGAATAAATACCTACACCACCCTCTCTTTATCGCGTATGCATACAATGCCGGTATAGGCTTTACGAGACGTCACATTAAAAATCCTAAACACTTTAGAAAAGGACATTACGAGCCTTATATGAGTATGGAAACGATGAAAAATGTAGAAGCACGTGAATATGGTAAAAAAGTGTTGGCAAACTATGTGATTTATATGAATAAGTTAGGGGTAAAAACCCGTATCTTTCCTCTACTCAAGACACTCGCAACTCCCGAGAAGACAGATAAGTTTAGGAAATAAGGTTAAAATCCTTTTTTAGTATAGACAAATTTTGCTACTTTAGCAAAAGGAAGTTTCTTTATCCCATACTTTGGATGCTTTAAAATCAATGAGAAACGTTTACTGTTTATATGAGGGAAAGTTACCTCATAGTACTCACCCCATTCTGTGACAAACGATATCTCTTTTAAACGTTTGTCATTAAATGCTAATTTTTCAACTTTCGTTGCACTCTTATTATTTAGTGTTAATGTATAATTTCCATCTGAACTTTCATTCTTAAAAGCAATACTATTTGCATCTGGATCATCAAATGCCACACCTATAATAAATTTTTCTGGACGCTTATCTTTTTTTTCAAAGTTTGGTACAAAAAGATACGTAGCAGTAACAATAATCTTTGAATCATCACCTTCAAATAATTCTGCTTTTTCAGTGTATTGCAAATGTTTATGATATTGTGTTTTTTGAGCATAAGATTGAAGTAAACTTTGTTCTTCTTTTGATGAACATCCAACAAGGAGTGCCACGACACACAATCCCAAAAATAATCTTACCATACACACTCCTTTAATTAAGGACACATATAATCATTTAAAAAACCCATTGTGAGTATTACATATGATTAGAGGTACCCTACAATCATTTTAACATACATTCAATAAACTTTTAAGTATAATTTCTCCAATAGTTACAAAAGGGTATACGTGAAAAAAAGATTTGCTGTAGCATTTACTGGTCCATCCAACAGTGGGAAAACTACACTTGTTGAGAAAGTGGCTAAAACATTAATAGAGGGACGTAAAGTTGCTATCATTAAAAATGATCCCAAAGATAAAGCTGTCTTTGACACAGAGAGTAAAGATAGTGATAAGTTCACTAAAACAGGTGCCGAAGTGGTCATCACCTCTCCCACCCGTACAACGTACTTCTCTCAACGTGAAAAAACCCTTGATGACATCGTTTCGATGATTAATGATTTTGACATTTTACTGGTAGAAGGACTCAAGACACTCCCACTCCCACGTATCGCCATCTTTAGAAACAAGATTGACGAGAGCTACTTTGCGTGCTCTGAAGCCATCGCTACCGATGAGAGCATCAATCTTTCAGACTACCAAATACCAGAGCACATCACCCTACTTGACCTTAACAACACAACACAAATCATAGAGTGGATAGACACCCACGCAAAGGAACTTTAAAATGACTACTATTTTTGACACCATCAAAGCCGTTGCTTTTGAGATAGACAATGCCATCAAAACTTCAGACTTAGGCTACTCAGACTCTGAAAACTCTTCAGGCGAAGACCAACTCAAACTAGACGTGCAGTCAGACATCATCATAGAAAAAGCTTTTGCTTCTGTTGCTGTAGTAAAAAACCTAGTGAGTGAAGAAAAAGAAGGTGTGTTAGAGCTTAATGAGGGTGGAAAATATACCATCTGTTATGACCCACTTGATGGTTCTAGCCTTGTAGATGTAAACCTCTCAGTAGGTTCTATTTTCGGTATCTACGAAGGTGAGCTTAAAGCTGAAAATCTTGTAGCATCTGCCTATGTTGTGTATGGACCTCGTATAGAACTTATGATTGCAACCAAAGGTGAAGCACCTATGCTTTCACGTGTGATGGGTGGTGAATTTAAAGAGATAGGTTCCGTTACTATGCAAGGAAAAGGAAAACTCAATGCACCAGGAGGCACACAGCAAAACTGGGAAAGACACCATAAAGCATTTGTAGATAGTCTATTTGCCGAGGGGTACCGTCTACGTTACTCTGGAGGAATGGTGCCTGACCTTCACCAAATCATGCTCAAAGGGGGAGGACTCTTCTCTTACCCAGGCACTTCAGACAAGCCAAATGGAAAACTAAGACAACTTTTTGAGGTCATCCCTTTTGCCTTTATGTATGAGCAAGCAGGTGGACAAGCCATCAACAACAAAGGGTTGAGACTCATGGAACTTGTTCCTTCTCACCCACATGACACAAGCCCATGTTTCTTTGGCTCTAACTATGAGGTAGAAGCTCTTAAAAAAGCGTATGGTATCAAAAACTAATGTCTGAACAAGTCCTAGATGAATGGCAAATCGCCCTCACCCACAAAAAAGCAGAACTTGAAGCCTGTCAAGCAGAGCAACAAGTAAGCAGCTGTCTTAAGTGTGAGAAGCTTTTAGAGTGTGAGATGAGAGATGCCTACATCAAAGCTGTGTATGACTCGATGAGCAAAGGTAAAGGCGGAGGGTTTGAGTTTTAGCCAATCAACGCTAACTTCTCTGCCCTATTCATCTTCTTTTTTATCTCATACTCCCGTTTAGAAGCTGTACTTCTATCGGGGTATTCTTCACTGTAAACAAGTTTTACAGGGCGTCTTACACGGGTGTATTTGGCACCTTTTTCTGAGTTGTTATGTTCTTCTACTCTGCGTTCTAGCTCTATTGCTATACCTGTATAGAGTGTCTTATCTGCACACTCAACAATATAGACATAATACATTATATCTTGCTTCCATTCTCAAGTGCATAAGACTTAAAATAAACACGAATAGCATCGTAGGAGATGAAAAATTTATCTGAATAAGCTTCAACCTTCATCAAGACATCTTTTTTATTTAATTTATCAAAAGTCCAGTAATAGAGTGAAATAATACTTGGACTGCTTGATAATTTATCACAATCTTCTATCTGAATATAGTATTCATGTTCCATATTTTTAAACTTATAAAAAGTTTTAGAACCAAACTTATAAACTTCCTTATTGTCCGTTCTTTTTTGCTTTATCTCCTCACGTTTTTGTTTACTTAGTCGCTGTTCATTAAGTTTGTTGAGAATTTTATTTTTATCACTTTGATTATAGTGTTTAGAACTATTTGCCAAATCTACAGCAATTTTCTGGTTGATGCGCCTCTCGGTATTGAGCCTGTCCAGTATTATCTGTTTTTCTTCAGCAGAGTAAGTCTCTTTTCTACTGTATGATTCAGCATCTATGCTATTTTTTTCATTATCATTCATCGCTACCTCATTATAATATTCTTTTCCCTGAAAAAATTAATCTGAATATGTCATAGTATACAATATAAATTTAAATTTAGTGTTTCACCACCATTACAGCACATTTTCGATAAACTATTTATCAAATTTACACTACACGTAAACCAAAAAACTCATTTGTTTAAGGAAACACTTTATGCCAAACTCTTGCGAAAACACCTCTTGTGAAAAAGCCTATATCACTACCCCTATTTATTATGTCAATGACATTGCACACATTGGTCATGCCTACACGACTATCATTGCAGATACGCTTGCACGTTATTCACGTATGTCAGGACTAGACACTTTCTTTCTTACAGGTACAGACGAACACGGACAGAAGATAGAAGAAGCAGCCAAAAAAAGAGGTGAAAGCACTCAAGCCTACGCAGACAAAATCTCTGCAACATTCAAAGACCTCTGGGATGACTTTGATATCTCTTATGACAAGTTCATACGTACTACCGATGCAGACCACATGAAGGGTGTACAAAAAGCATTTACAACCATGCATAATAATGGAGATATTTACAAAGACACCTATAAAGGTCACTACTGTATCTCCTGTGAGACTTTTTTCCCTGAGATTCAACTTGTAGATGGTGAATTTTGTCCAGAGTGTGGAAAAAGCACAAGCATTGTAGAGGAGGAGTCTTACTTCTTTAAACTCTCTGCGTATGAAGATAAACTTCTTGCATGGTATAACGATACACCAGACTGTATCTTACCAAGAAGCAAAAAAAATGAAGTCATTCGTTTTGTTGAAGGTGGGTTACAAGACCTTTCCATCACCAGAACATCTTTTGACTGGGGTGTCAAACTCCCCGAGGATATGAATGACCCTAAACACGTAATGTATGTATGGCTAGATGCCCTCATGAACTACCTGACTGCACTTGGTTACGGTACAGATGATGCAAATATGGACTTCTGGCCTGCGCGTGTACAGCTAATAGGTAAAGATATCTTACGTTTCCATGCTATCTACTGGCCTGCGTTTTTGATGTCTCTTGGACTTCCATTGCCTAAGCATATTGCAGCACATGGTTGGTGGACACGTGATGGTGAAAAAATGTCTAAGTCTAAAGGAAATGTGGTGAACCCTAAAGAAGTTGCAGATGCATACGGACTAGACAACTTCCGTTACTTTATGCTTCGTGAAGTACCTTTTGGAGGGGACGGTGACTTTAGCCAAAAAGCGCTCATTGACCGTATTAACTCTGACCTTGGTAATGACCTTGGGAACCTGCTCAACCGTGTAATTGGGATGAGTGGAAAGTATTTTGATGGTAAAGTGGACTCGTCTCATGTAGCTAAGTACTACCAAGCAGAGCTTGATGAAGTACACGCTTCACTGGACAAACTTGAACCACTTCTTTTCGAGATGCAAATCCACCGTTACTTAGAAGAGCTTTGGAGACCGCTGAGCGTAGCCAACAAAGCCATAGACATGTACCAACCATGGACACTCATGAAAGAAGGCAAAGAGGAAGAAGCGATGGCACTTAACGGTCTCATCGCTGCTATCTTGGCAAAAGTTTCTATCATGCTCTCACCAGTGATGCCCGCAGTATGTAAAAAGATAGCAGATGCCCTGCACTTCACTATAGACAATGACGCATGGAACAGACTTGCAAAAGGGACAGAACTTCTTGCACCATTTACACTTGAAAAAATCGACCCTCTTTTCCCTCGTATCGAAGAGCCTCTACTTACGCAGATAGAGCCTGAGGACAAAGCACCTAAAATGGATGAGCCAAAAATAGAAAAGAAAAAAGACCTTAAAAAGATTGAAGGTATCGCATACATAGGCATAGACCAATTCTTCCAAACTTCTCTTAAAGTAGGAACTGTTGTACAAGCAGAAGAGGTACCAAAAAGTAAAAAACTTCTTTTACTCCAAGTAGATATTGGGGAAGAAGAGCCAAGACAAGTAGTGGCAGGGATTAAAGAGTGGTACAGTGCAGACGATATATTAAACACACAAGTCTGTGTCGTAGCAAACCTCAAGCCAGCCAAGCTCATGGGACTTGTGAGTCAAGGAATGCTCCTTGCCGCTAAAGATGCAGATGGACTTTGCATGATACGCCCAGAAAAGCCTAAAACGGCTGGCACACCTATAGGGTAACAGATGAAAATAGAAGATATACTCAATCTTACAGAAGGTGTACTTACAAATACACCACAAGTACAAGCGATAGAATCAGCCACAGTCTACCAATCAAAAGTAGAACATGGTGATTTGTTTTTCTCTTCAAACCAAGGAGAGATAGACCAAGCCATCGACAATGGTGCGTATGCCATTATCTACGATGATGACAGCATCATCAAAAAAGATGATGAGATAGCATGGATAAAAGTTTCAGACATACAACTGGCAGCTTTTAAGCTCATCCGTTATGTCGTTCTCAAAAAAGAGGCACAGTTCTTTCTACTCTCTGAACATGAAATCACCTTTTTAAAGATGATTTTGACACACAAAACAAACATCAACTTTATCCCAAATGATTGGCGTAAGGCGTTTGAACAGATACTCAACACAGAGGGTACACTCTATGTGGGTACAGACAAAGAGTTGATGAAACTCATCAAGCCTGATGTCAAAAAATTAGAGCGTGATGTAGATGGATATGTCGTTTTTGATACACTCTTTAAAACCACTTTTAAAGTCAATGGATTTGTCTATCAGGAAAAAGATTTGATTCCTTTTCACTTAGAGCACCTTCTTCGTGTCATACACTTTTGTGATGCAAATTCTCTACCGTATGACTTAGAGCGTTTACGCTATACAAAACACTTTACACCTGTATTTATAGATGGGCAACTCAATACTACACGTTCCAACCAAAGTGACAAAGTAGCAATCTTTACAGATAGTATTCCAGATATTGTTGAAGCAAGAGAATACATCAAACGTTCCAATAACTGGGTAAAAGGTATTGTACTTACCCCGCCTAAAACTAAAGTGCCAGGTATTGATCGTCCACACTGGTTTGAAAGTGAAGAAGAAGTAAGACAAATCCTTAAAAATACTCTCTTCAACTATGCTTTTATTCTCAATGCTGATAAAAGTATCTTAAATACAATTAAAGAAGAATATCGTTTATTTTAACTTTTCTTTCTTTCTCTATTTAGATATGATACACTTATTACATCTAACACATTAGGGAAAGTATGAGAAGGATTATAAAAGTAAAATACCATTTACTTATACTCATTATAGAGATAACAATCCTTCTTTTGGCACTCTTCCTTGCCTATAACTTTATTTCAATGCCTTCTAAAAAAACAACATTCTACTTAAAAGACAACACTCTTGAAACGCTTTTAAATACACTTGATAAAGAAGGTTACCCCACATATGCTATCGACAAATATGTATTAAAATATATAACGCTTCCAAAAAAAGGATGGTATAGTTTAGATGGAGATAAAAAAGGTCGATTCCAATTTTTCAAATCTTTATATACTAAAAAATCCAAAACTATGCATATTAAAATTTACGCAGGAGAAACCTCTTGGGAACTTACGCAGCGTCTAGCAAATGACCTAAAACTTAATGCACAAAAACTTTTAAAATCATATAAGTCACAAAGCGTTTATGATGAAGCAGATATTTTTTCAGGACAATATGAATTAGCCAGAGATGTAGATGAGAACACAAGTATTACTTTTCTCTTGGAGCAATCACACAATATTTTAGATCATTTTATAGAAAAAAACTATCATAAAGAACCTAAATTACTAGAAATTAAAATACTTTTGATTATTGCATCAATTATACAAAAAGAGAGTAATTCTATCGAAGAAATGCCTCTTATTGCTTCGGTAATTTACAATAGAATAAATAAAAACATGAAACTCCAAATGGATGGTACACTCAATTATGGAAAATATGCACATACCATTGTTACTCCTGAACGCATTAAGACTGATGAAAGTGAGTACAATACCTATAAACATAAAGGTATTCCACCTTCACCACTTGGTACGGTAAGTATAGAGGCTTTAGAAGCGGCATATCACCCAAAAATAAGCAATTATCTCTTTTTTATGCTCAAAAAAGATGGGTCACATCAGTTTGCAGAAACATATAAAGAGCATCTTAAAAATGTACGTGCTTTCAAGTCTAAAAGTAATGATAACAATCAAAGTAAAATAAAAATATTAAAACATTTAAAAAAGTCTAAAGTTTCTTCATAATGACCATATTTTTAGCATTCTCTACCACAAACTGACAGCCATATATTTTACACAAAACCCTAAATGTTTTAGCTCTAAAAAAAATAATATGTGTTTCATCTTGCGGGTACCACCACTGTTGAAATGACACTTGTTCATTGCTATGAAACTCTGTTTGTATGGCTAAGTATCCACCACTCTTTAACTTTTCTAACAACTGTGCAAAAACCTCTCTTGGCTGATGTAAATGTTCAAAGACTTCTGTAGAGACTATAAGGTCATACCTTTTCTTTTCATCTAAAGTATCGGGATGATAGATAGGGTCATAATAGTCACACGCTATACCCTCATCTTCTAGGAGTTGCGCCAGTAATGATGTACGTCCACAGCCAAAATCTAACGCTGTTTTAACGTTATCTACATGAGGCAATACAAAATCCAAAAAGCGTTGAAAGTAAGCCCTATAGCCTTCATCTTCTTCATTATTCTCATGGAGATTATAACGCTCTTTTTGTGTTTCTAGGTCTTGATAACACTTTGGAGATTTGAAGATGTATTCACATGAGGTACAGTGATAGTAGGTGATATTGGTTTTTTCATGCAAAAATGATTCTGTAGACTCATTACAAATGTGGCAATTCAATTTATCCCTTTAAAACGTATGATATGTTACTATTAACTCTATTAATGCAAGGATTATTTACCATGAAAAGAAGAGACTTTTTAACTACGACTGCCCTAACCGCTACCGCTATGGCAGTAAGTGGATGCCATAGAGCTGAAGAGAAAAGCAAAGAAGGTACCGTCAATGTCAACAAAGCCAAAAAAGTCACACTCAAACTTGCTACCTCATGGCCAGCACATTTCCCCATTATGGGAACAGGGGTAGACACCTTTGCCAAACGCTGTTTTGAACTCTCTGGTGGTTCTTTGGAGATAAAGGTATTTCCTAAAAACATCTTAGTCCCTGCTCTGCAAGTGTTTGACAGCTGTTCTGCTGCCCAGATAGATGCGTTTCACTCAGGAGTTTATTACTGGAAAGGGAAAAACCCTGCCTTTAGTATCTTTGGTGGTATGCCACTAGGGTTAACCTCTGAAGAGATGATAACATGGCTAAAATTTGGTGGAGGCTATGAACTCTGGCGTGAGATGTATGGGAAGTTTAACCTTTACCCTCTTATAGGTGGAACAACAGGGCCACAAATGGGAGGATGGTTCAAAAAAGAGATACACTCTCTTGCAGACCTAAAAGGTCTAAAGATGCGTATCCCAGGCTTAGGTGGAGAGGTGATGAAAAAACTGGGTGTCAATCCTGTCCTGCTTCCTGCTGGAGAGATATATACCGCGCTAGAACGTGGTACCATCGATGCTACAGAATGGGTAGGCCCTGCACTTGATAGGATGATGGGCTTTGACAAAGCCGCAGACTACTACTACACAGGCTGGCATGAACCCGGAAGTATCTTGGAGATTACTTTCAACAAAGCACGTTGGGAGAAACTCAGTAATGAGCATAGAGCCATCATCACCGCTGCAAGTGAAGAGATGACAGGCAACATGCTACAGGAGTTTAGATATAAAAATGCCAAAGCATTCAAAGAGTTACCAAGCAATGTACAGATTAAAACTTTCCCTAAAGATATGATGGATGCAGCGAAAGTCGCTTTATCTGAAGTGTTAAAAGAGGAGAGTAAAAAGAGTGAAGATTTCAAAAGAGTCCTAAAAAGCTATGAAGCTTTCTATGCACTCAACAAGCCTTATGATGACATCAGCACCAAAAACTTCTTAGAGATTAGAGGATAGAGGATAGAGGATAGAGATACTTTTAATACTTTTTGTTAGTATATTCAAGTAAATCATCCTCAGAGAGATTGTCCATTAACTTCGCAAGATTTCTAAGAGAAAATAGACGAAGATGCTCTCCCTTCTCTTTTTTAAGTTCTGAAGAGAACTTATTTTTAGAATAGAGAATAAAGGTATCAACATCCAACTGGGCTTTGGCACAGTTCTCTTTGAGTTTCGTCAGTTCAGATTTGTTCATTTTCTGTTTTGAATGTTTCGTGGCACCTGCAAGCATAGCGCCTGACTTACGCTTGATTAAAATGTCTATCTCCACATTTTTATCATAGTAAGAACCGATACTCTCTATCGCATCACCCTCAAACTCATCTTTAAAACTAAGTTGTATGAGCTCAAGTAGCAGTTGTTCATAGATGAGTGTCGTAAACTCCGACTTCATCCCTTCCCAACGCTTGGTTACTTCAGCATAGTCACCCTCTTTGATGCTCTTATAGGTAGGAGAGATAACAGCAAACCAAAAACGCATAAAAGGGGTAATAAAGAGTAGTTTATCGGAGATACCATCTTTTTCATCTACAGGTTTTTCTACAGAACGGTCAAACTTTAAAAATCCATCTTTGATGAGAAAGTCTATTACTTCTTCACCATCTTCTCTACCTATATTTACTTTTTTAAAGGCAGAGTGTTCTCGTCTGTCTCCTGTAGCTATGGCGGTAAGCATCGCATGGTAGGTAGGCTTAGAGTGTGTAATCTTCGTAAGGTCACCATGTATGTAACGGTAGTTATTGAGTACTTTATTGACGATAAGCTTATCTAGAGGCTTCGTCATATCTACAGACCATCCCATACCGCCAAAGACGGCAAAGTATTCGACAGCAGTTTCAAAATCAGTGGCTCTGTTTTGGTAGCAAAAAGAGCGAAATTGCGCTAAGAGTGAAGGGTGTTTAGAGGATTGAGTTGACATGATTGACCTTGATATTAATGTGATAGTATATCCAAATTACCCAAACATAAGTTGGCGGACATCAAGACATTAAAGTAAAAACATAAGCAATACAAATATTTATAGCTAACAGTTACAATCTATAAGTACAATAGCTCAGCACGAAAAACTATCCAAAATAAAAGCTCTACTTTAATACTTTATATAAACATATCATCTTTCTTTAAGTCCGCAAGACTACCGTAAAATCACCCTCCATATAGCCCTCTTTTATCTGCACTTTTGCACCCAAAGGTTTACAAAGCTCCAAGATATCATGAGGCACCCAATAACTAAACTCACCCTCTTGCTCTTTTCCACATAAGAGGTTAAAGACAAAGCCCTTACGACTCTTTTCAAAACAACGCTGTATGAAGATACGTGTTTCCACACGAGTCAATAGATTCATCGAACCACTTGCCACATACCAGTCTGCTAGAGGAAGAGTCTGTTTTAAAATGTCACGTTGGACGATTTTGCAGCCCGTACGTACCTTGGCTTCTTTGACCATAGGTTCACAGAGGTCTAAGCCTGTGTAGTTTTTTGGTAAGTTGTTCTTTTCTTTCAAATAAAGATAAAAATCCCCAAACCCACAGCCTGCATCTACAAGCGTATTACTCTTTATATCACCCAAACAAGAGACGATGGCAGAAAAACGACGTTTCTGTGTCTGCGTAGAATCCCACGCCACACCCTCAGCTGAGACACCATAGGTCTCATAATTATTTTGATAAAATGCTTTTTGGTTGATACGTGCCACAGGCTAATACTTTTTGTTCTTATACACTAACAAATCATCTTGCGTCAAATTATCAAGCAGTGAAGAGAAGTCTACTCCAGAGAGAAGGATCACTTCCTTCTCTTTTAATGCCTCAACTTCTGGAGTAAATCCATTTTTAGAAAAGAGTACATAATCAGAAATTTCTAGTTCTGCTTTTTGACACTTTTCTATAAGGGTATGCATCATGTTACTCTTTGCTGGTGTCTCAGAGTATTTGCACGCACCAGCTATCATATCACCTGATTTTCTAATGGCGAGTATGTCTATCTCTAATTTTTTATCGTAGTAAGAACCTATTTTTACTATAGGGTCTTTTTCAGACTTAGCGTTAAAGGTTTCTTTGAGCAATTCCAAAAGTAAAAGATTAGAGAGTAAGATAGAAAAGTTTCCTCTTATTTTATGCCACTTTTGTGCAAACTCATCATAATCTCCTTCTGAGATACTTTGATAGTTCGGCGAAATCATAGCAAACCAAAAACGCATAAAAGGCAAGTCAAACAAAATCCTATCTGACTTCCCACCATCCGCTTTTAAAGGTTTTTCTACAGACAAATCAAACTTGATTAAACTTTTACTAACAAGATAATCTATGGCTTCTTCGCCCTTATCTTTACCTACTTTGGCTTTTTTAAGTACATCATTTTCATGGTTCACACCCAATGCAATAATGTTCAACATCATATGATACAAGCCATTATTATGTGTATACCGTGTCATATTCTCATGCAGTGCTTCATAGTTAGAAAGTACTTTCTCCTCAATGAGCGTAGCAACACTCTTAGAGACATCCACATCCCATCCAGTACCACCAAATACACTAAAGTACTCTAAAGCTGTATCAAAATCTTTGATGTTATTCTGATATGCAAACGAGCGAAAGTGTTGTAAAAGTGTTGGATGTTTTGCCATGAGGTAGCCTTGTATAAGATGTCTTATTATAGCAAATCTATAGAGTTAAAGAGAGTATATTATATAAGTTAGACTTAAAGTGTGTAAAGATACTCCCATATAACCAATGCAACCTAAGTTACAATACCATAAAAAAACCAATTTTCATTTCAGCATAAATTTTTTAATCAATGATTTAGTCTAACAATAGCTACATCTACCCCACAAATAAGCGCTTCATCCTTACCTTCATAAGGTATGTTGAAAAGCAAATAACGCACAGCATTAATACGTGCACGTTTTTTATCGTTGGCATCTAATTCGCACCATGGAGCATGCTTGGTTCCTGAGATGTTGAACATTTTATCACGTAGTACCTCATATTCGTGGTACTTCGCCATAGACTTGTAGTCAAGTTCTGAGAGTTTCCAGCTTTTGAGTGGGTCATTTTCACGGTCTTTAATGCGGTTTTCCTGAGTCCCTTTGGAGATGTTTAGGTAAAACTTGAAAAAGAGCATACCATCATCAACCAACATCTCTTCTACCCCATTGACCTGTTTATAAAAGTGTTCATGCTGTGCCTGTGTACAAAAACCAAAGATCAATTCTATCCCTGCTCTATTGTACCAACTTCTATCAAAAAAGACTATCTCTCCAGCATTGGGTATCTGTTTGAGATAACGTTGAAAATACCACTGTCCAAGTTCTTTTGAATTAGGCTTTGGAAGTGCGACTGAACGTGCTTCTCTAGGGTTTAAGTAGGCATTAAATTCTTTAATCGTTGAGCTTTTCCCTGCTGTGTCCATACCTTCAAAAATGACAAGTAGACGCTTATCGTTATCTATAATCCATTTTTGGAGTTTTACCAACTCATACTGAAGTTTCAGTGACTCTTCTTCATAAAAATCACGTTTAATATTGCCATTTTTTTTAAATACTTTTGAAGAATCTTTTATATATTCAGGTAAATCTTTTGTATAGACAATCTTTTGCTTATACATGTTTATCACCTCTTAAATCTTTGGGGGTCTTTTTATTTGTCTGTACATCAAATTCTTTCTGTTGTTGTACCTGTTTAAACAAATTGCCCTTACCATCAGTAAGCTTATTACATACAGCAGATAAACTACCTTGTATGCCATATATCTGCTTAGAAATCTTCACCAAGTCTTCAGAAAAACCAACAAACTTGTCATACATAGCCCCTGCACTCCGTGTAATCTCTTGGGCGTTTTGGTTTTGGCGTTCAAACTTCCATACATTCTCTACCGCTCTCATCGCGACAAGAAGTGTGCTGGGTTCAACAAGAAATATCTTGTTTTTAAAGGCATTGTCATAGATGCTATTGTCATGCTCCAGTGCCACTGCCAATGCCCCTTCAATAGGCATAAACATAAAAATAAAATCAAGTGTATTGACCTCTTTTAAGCGTTCATAGTTCTGTATAGAAAGTCCTGCAACATGTGTACGTATGGACTCCAAATGCGCTTTTAGATACTTCTCTTTAAGTGCATCATTCTCTGCATTGATATAACGTACATACGCCACCAAAGAAGTTTTTACATCAATAATCAGGTCTCTATTATTTGGTATATGAACTATTACATCAGTATCTAACGTTTCATTACCATCCGTTTTTAACGGAATTGAACGCTCAAACTCAAAGCCTTTACGAAGTCCCGAAGCTTCAAGTACATGTTCTAGAATCATCTCACCCCAGACACCTTGCTGTTTACTCTCACCTTTAAGTGCATTGGTAAAGGTAATGGCATCTTTACTTATCTTTTCATTGAACTCTTTAAGAGAGTTTATCTCATTTTCAAGTACTGTTATATTTTCACTCTCTACCTTATAACTATCTGATACCTGTTTTTTAAACTCTGAAATTTGTATTTGAAGCGGTTTAATCATCGAGTTCATGTTCTCTTTGGAAAACTCTGCAAACTTTTGAGAATTTCCGTTAAAAACCTTTTTAGCCAAAGCTTCAAACTCCGCTTTTATCTTTTGTTCATGTGAAGACATCATCTCTTGCTTAGAAAAAGCATGTCGCTCTTCACTCTCAAGTTTCATGAGAAGCCTCGCATTGTTTGTACGATAACGGCTGTTATCCTCAAGTAGACTTTCATTTCTCTCTTGAAGCTCTTTATGCGCATGAGAGAGTGTCTCATACATACCTTCTGCACTCTCAAGCTTAGCTCTTAGCTGACTTAATTCTTTTTCAAGTTCATTAAAATTTTTTTGCAAAATATAAAACTCATCCTGCGCTGTCTTCAGACGCTCTTTTGTATCTGCAAACTGTGAAAGTTCTTGGGCATTACTGGCATTTTTGATTTTATAGGCTTGAAGTTCACGCTCTATTGCCGAGATATATTCTGCTTTTTCTTTGTTATCAACAGTCACATTCCACCATCTGTCTTTATACGTTTTTACGCGCATCGCAGAGACTACAATAGTTAAAACGATAACAAGTAACACAACCACTGCGATAATAGCCATAAGCATCATCGTAGAATCACTTTGTATCTTTGCAATAAGTTCATTCATCATTAACCTCTTATCACATCATATTCTAGAGGATAGCTACACTGCATCTCTTTACTTGGCAACTTTCCTTTTTGATACTTCATATGTGTAAAAAGTATTTGCACTTTGTTATCAAGTTCATCAAAGTAAGCAATACTCTGTAGTTCTTGTGCATCATTGAGTTGTATCGTGTACTTTTTGCCATCAAAGTCTGCAAGATAAATGTTGTCTTGATAGTGCTTGGCTTGGGTTAAAATTTTCGCTATATCTAAACCTTTGTTTATGTAAAATGCAGAAACCTGTTCCAAATCATGGTCAACCACAAGCAGTTCTTTTCCATCGGTACAGACCTCTTTTTTAGTAGGTTCTAAATAACTCCATTTAAAAAGTTTATTATCTGAAAAATACACTTTTCCACTGTAAGTAATAACCTTTTTCTTTGTATTCGTAACCATTTGTATAAAGTCTGATGTAAAGTTCTGTGGCAAGTTTATGTTAGACAATGCCATAGAACTCACTATGATAATTCCTAATAGTAATTTCATTCTTTTTTCCTTAATTCTTAGTGAAAATATACCAAAATAGCACTTGAAGGGTGTTAAACAATAGCAGTTTGACATAAAATAGTGAATGAAGTGTGAGTGGAAAACATTTACTAACGGGTTATTAATCACTATTTAGATAAAATTATCCCCATTATAATATTAGGAAACATATACAATGATAAAAAGTATCCTCAAAGTTTTCGGCACGCAAAATGATAAAATCGTAAAAAATTATCTCAAAAAAGTACAACCTATTAACGCCTTAGAAGCACAGTATGAAGCTATGGATGATGATGCACTCAAAGCAGCATTTAATGCTTTGCGTTCAGCCGTACAAAATGGAGAAAAAACGTTAGACGATGTCCTTTCTGACTCTTTTTCCATCACCAGAGAAGTTGCTAAACGTACCCTTGGTATGAGACACTATGATGTCCAAATGGTTGGGGGTATGGTACTTCATGATGGGAATATTGCAGAGATGAAAACAGGTGAAGGTAAAACACTCGTTGCCACACTTGCTGTAGTACTCAATGCCATGGAAGGTAAAGGCGTACATATCGTTACCGTGAATGATTACCTTGCTAGCCGTGACAGTGCTGAAATGTCTCCTATCTATGAATTTTTAGGATACACTGTAGGTTGTCTTACTGCGGACATTCATGATGATATGGCTAGAAAAGCACAATATGCTGCTGATATTACTTATGGTACAAACAACGAGTACGGATTTGACTATTTACGTGATAACATGAAAGTACGTGCCGAAGAGAAAGCACAACGTAATCATCACTATGCCATCATCGATGAAGTCGACTCCATTCTTATTGATGAAGCAAGAACACCACTTATCATTTCTGGTCCGACACAGCGTGACCACAGTTACTATGCACAAGCTGACAAAATAGCAAGACAGATGGAACGTGGAGAAAAAATAGAAGTCAAAGCAGGAGAAGATGAGAAAACGACTGGTGACTTCATTGTAGATGAAAAGAACAGAACTATCATCATGACAGAAGATGGTCTACAAAAAGCACAAGACCTCTTTGAAGTAGACAACCTCTACTCACTTGAAAATGCTGCACTCTCTCACCACCTTGACCAAGCACTTAAAGCACATTACATATTTGAAAAAGATGTAGACTATGTTGTCCAAGATAATGAAATTATCATCGTTGATGAATTTACAGGACGTTTAAGTGAAGGACGTAGATATTCAGAAGGGCTACACCAAGCACTGGAGTGTAAAGAAGATGTAGAGATTCAAGAAGAGTCACAAACCCTTGCAGAGATTACCTACCAAAACTACTTTAGAGCCTATGACAAACTTGCAGGTATGACAGGTACAGCACAAACAGAAGCCACAGAATTTTCTCAAATTTACAATTTGGAAGTTATCTCCATCCCTACCAATGTACCTATAGCAAGGTTAGATAAAAATGATCTCATCTATAACACAGAGCGTGAAAAACTTGATGCAGTTGTAAAACGTGTAAGAGAACTGCATGCTAAAGGGCAGCCTGTACTTATCGGTACTGCTTCCATTGAGAAATCAGAGATGATTGATGAGAGACTTAAAAAAGAGAAAATCCCTCACAACATGCTCAACGCTAAAAACCACGCACAAGAAGCAGAGATTATCATGAATGCCGGACAAAAAGGTGCAGTCACTGTTGCAACCAACATGGCAGGACGTGGGGTTGACATCAAAATAGACGACGAGGTTAAAGCACTTGGCGGTCTTATGATACTAGGAACTGAACGTCATGAGAGTAGACGTATCGACAACCAGCTTCGTGGACGTTCTGGTCGTCAAGGTGACCCAGGTGAATCTCAATTCTTCCTAAGCCTAGATGATAACCTTCTTCGTATCTTTGGTGGAGAGAAAATCAGAAATATCATGAACAAACTTGGTGTGGAAGATGGTGAATACATTGATTCTAAAATTGTAACCCGTTCTGTTGAAAAAGCGCAGAAAAAAGTAGAGAATCAACACTATGAATCTCGTAAACATATCTTAGAGTACGATGATGTAGCAAACCACCAACGTAAAGCTATCTATGCCTTTAGAAACCAACTCCTTGACCCTGAGTTTGACATTGATGCAAAAATCAAAGAGAACCGTGAAGAGTACATCGCACATCTTATGGCAGAAGCTGAAATCTTTGAAGGTATGCCTACGGAAGACTTTGATGTTGAAAAACTTGCAGCACTCATTAAAGAAGAGTTGCATATAGAAGTGGATGCAACGGAATTTAAAGGTAAAGAAGTAGAAGAGATGACTACCATGATACGTGACATGTTAGAAAATCTTTATGAAGCAAAAATGGAACCAATAGATCCTGAACAACGTAAAGAAATAGAACGTATTTTATACCTTCAAGTACTTGATCCTCAATGGAGAGACCACCTTTATGAGATGGATGTACTTAAAACGGGAATTGGTCTTAGAGGCTATAACCAAAAAGATCCACTTACAGAGTATAAACAGGACTCATATAAACTCTTTACGGACTTGGTAACACGCATTAAACATGAAGCCGTTAAAACCCTACAGCTGGTACAGTTCGACTTTACCACAGCCGAAGAGGAAGAAGCAGCAGTTGAGCATATCAGAGAAGAGCTCGAAGCTGATGTCGCAGATGCAACACTGAACCAATCGTACGAAGAAGGTACTATTGCTGAAGATTCAGAAAAGCTTACACCACAAAGAGCAGCAAAAAAACCAAAGAGAAATGACCCATGTCCTTGTGGATCTGGTCAAAAATACAAAAATTGTTGTGGAAAGAGTGGCCCAAAAAAAGGTTTATTGGCATAATGAAAACACTCCCCTCGCCTAATAAGAAATTTATTAGGCACATCATCAAACACTACCTCAAGTACGACAAAGAAAATCCTTTTATTTTTATCTCTGCAATGTTAGCCTTTTTGGGTATCGCTGCGGGTGTAATGGTACTGATGATAGCCATGGGGATTATGAATGGTACTCAAAAAGAATTTTCTAAAAAACTTTTTGTGATGAATTATCCACTTACTATACTTCCATTAGCAGAAGATACAGTCAATGACAAACTCATAGAAAAACTTTCAAGACAGTTCCCCTCACTGAAATTTTCACCCTACTATACTACACAGGTAATCACAAAAAATGATGGTGCTGTACAGGGTTCTCTGCTCTATGGTGTTGATGCACAAAAAGAAGCTGAGATTAACCATATTTTCAAAGAGGCAAAAGGGACATCCAAGAGCAAATTCAAAGTCGTTGTAGGAGAAGGACTCTCCTATGAGATGAATGCACATGTAGGTGACAAAGTAACCCTTTACTTTTCAGAACAACAGGCCATAGGCTTCGGAACGATGCCTTTGCAGAAACGTTTTGTAGTAGATGGTGTCTTTAAGTCTGGACTGAAGGCCTATGACAAAGCCATCATGTACACCACACTTGAAGCCTTTGAAAAGCTCCTAAAACGTACCCCTGGTAGCTACGATGGCTTGCATGTCTATACGAAAGACCCTATTGATAAAATAGATGCTATTAAGGCTGCATTACCTGAAATGGTAGTCATAGAAGGCTGGTGGCAGCAAAATGGAAACTTCTTTGCCGCTATGGAAATGGAGAAGAAAGCACTCTTTTTAGTCTTACTCCTCATCATACTTGTAGCCTCTTTAAACATCATCTCTTCCCTACTTATGACGGTCATGAGCAGAAGAAGAGAAATCGCACTCATGCGTACACTAGGGGCTACGAAAGCAGAAATAAAAGTTATCTTCTTTAGACTTGGGCTGGTTATTGGTTCGGCAGGCATTGTAGCGGGGACTATGCTTGGCGGTTTTGGTATTTGGATACTTACGACCTTTGACCTTATCTCTATACCTGAAGATGTGTATGGTACCAGTAAACTGCCTGTTGATCTTACTATGGGTGACTTTAGTTTTATTATTATTGGTACAAGTATTATCATCCTTCTTTCTTCTCTCTACCCTGCTAAAAAAGCTTCACAAACAGACCCATTGGTGGTTTTACGTAACGAATAATATAGACATAACAATTCTGTGACAATATACTTATATTATTATATTATAAATTATTATTATAAACAACTTTTAAATAAAGTATAAAAGAGAAAAATTCTCTCTTTTTATTTAAAGTGACAATTGGATGACAATGATAAGATAAAATGCCATTATGAAAACTAAATTAGAAATTGAAATTAAAAAAATTCGTAAGCAACTCCATATCTATGGACTCACAGAAGAGGAAAAGTCTCTTCTTAGAGAAAAATTAGCTGTGCTTAAAGAACAGAGACAACACTCAGTTAAACATGTCTAATACTTTATTCCCACCCTCAAAGACATCAAATACTGATGTCTCCTTCTCATCTTCAAATACATTAAAAGGTGAGTCTTCAAACATGCCAAACATCGTGTTATACATTTTAGAACTCTTATAAATCATTCCTGAACTAAACTCTGCAGACTGTCCAGAGTATTTCATACCCTTGAAGATGGTATTACCAGTATCTTGGATATTTCCAAATATACCTATACCAAAAAGTGATTTTTTCTTCTTTTTCTTTTCATTAAAACCAAAGAAAGAAGGCATCCCCCAGCTCTCCCCTTCTTTTAGTCCAACAGTATCATAGAAGCTGTTCAAAGTACCAGAAAATGAGTATCCGTTATCGTCATCAATATCATCATCTGAAAGTCCCAGTTTTTTTGTGATAGTAGAAAATCCTGAGCTAATGTCATCACTGATACTACTACTTTTAGAAGCCACAAGTGACTCAACTGTATCAGGCTTATTTGTCTCTAAAAGTGCTTCTTTGGAGGAAGTATCAAAATCTAGATTAAGCTCATGACGAATGCGCTCTAGTTTTCTCTCTTTAGCTGTAGGCGTATGGATATGCAGTTCTTTTCTAATACCTGCTGCACGCAGTTCCAGCTCTGCTGCTTCTTGCGCTGAAATCTTTGCAAAAAGACAAACAGTAAGTCCAGCTATAAGTAATAGATATTTATTCATAACTTTATTATACTCTATTTTTTATTGTCAGTTTTCAATTTTGGCTGTTTTGGGGTTAAAAGTTGCCCCGGTGCTTCAATAGTACGTTTGATAATATCTAAAGGATAAGAGAGTATATCTTTTGCAGCAGTAACAGATACATCTGGTTTCTCCAAACTTCCCATAATTTTAAGCCCCACTGTTACACTTTTATCTTTTCCTACCAAAATATAGCCTACAAGTGGAATACTCCCCACTACTTTTCCCAATTCACGTGCAACTTGTATTCCCAATTCAACATTGATTGTTTTTTTCTTTAAATCCACTTCACCTTTGCCAACAATCGTTGCAGAATCACCTTTAATGTAGATAGAGTCAAATACAATTTTATCTGTTTTGATCATACGATACTCAATGACACCAGATTCAATGGTAAACCCTTCACTAGAATATCCTGGTTTGTGTAGTGTAGCCAACGCTGGGATAGTATTTATAAAAGCTAAAGTATTGTTATAGGCTTTAAATCCTTTCATCACTCCCCCTTCAACAATAATTTCACCTTTCATCACCTTCGAAGGTACACCTGTTTTTGTGATAGAGTAACGGCCGCCTTGCAAACCATAAAAATTAATAAGTGGCTGTAAAACTTTATCTTTAATGCGTAACGCCTGCAGTGTTAAGATATCATTCACTTTTGTAAACTTGACAATGTCACCATCTGTACTTCCGATGGCTTTAATGTCACCATTGTTTTTCACTTCTACATCATAACTGTCTGTATTCAGACTATAATCATCATATCTCAAATGACTTTTCTTTCCTATAATGATTAATTTCGTACCACTTTTTACTTTTTTACGCTTCTTTAGACTTTTATTCTCTTGTGCTAAAAATCTTTTTAAATCAATATTAATACCATTAAAAATAAGACGAGACTTTGATTTTTGATAATATAATCTATCATTAAAAGCATAAAACTGGATATCATTTTGTGTTACCGTTCCATGGTAAGGAACATTGACAAAACATACATCCTCTTTTTCATATAAAAAACACGATTCACGTTTCATTACTCCTTTGAAAGTATAGGTTTTAAACTCTTTTGTTTTTATCTTTAGATTACCACCATTTTCTATGGGGATAGCATCACTAATACACTGTTTTACTTTGTTCAAGTCATCAATAGTCAGTATCGTTTTATCTTTTCTACTTAAAAGTTTCAAAGTATATTTTGGTATGCTAATATCTATATAATCTTTATAATTTAGTGTTACAGGTATTTTTTCATTTTTTAAGGAGATGAGTACTTCATCTTTGGCTTTCAATGTTAAATATTTCATATCAAAAAGCATAAATGCTGTTGATTTATGTAAATCAATATCACCATCAAGTATGCCATTATACGTGCTATGAGATAATACAATATCGTTCAAATGAACTAGTCCATCTGCATATGATACATAACCACTTTGTACAAAAAATGGGATATGATTGACAACAATCTTACCTTTACCCAGCGTCAGATCTGTTAGAACAGTGATGCCTTTATGTTTCAGAGGAATATCTAGTCTAATCGTTGCATTGACATCTCCCTGCTCTTGCATTACAGGCATAGGTATGTCATATGCAGACAATATCTTATGCATCGTCTTATCGATAGGGCTTCGCATATGCAAATCAAGTTTTAATGTAGTATTATAATCTCGTAAATTGACAATGGAAACTGTAGTACCATCGAGGTTACGCCCTCGGTAACGAGGTTTTTTCAAATCAAAGAAAAGTCCGCTTTTATTCGTATAACTCAACACAAAACTTGGTGCTAAAACAGGATCAAGCCCCTCTTTAAAATAAATACTGACATCACTAAAACGTACTTTTCCTTTCAGTAGATCAAGATTAATTTTAAAGGCTTTATCAACAATCGTACCCCCACCTGTGAGTGAAAGTAGTTGATAATTTTTTGCCTGTACTTTATCGAGTAGCCAGCTTCTCACTGCAGGTATCATTGGAAATCTATCGACAATTTCTTTCAAGTCAGAGAATGGCTCACTCTTTAGAGAAAATGTAATTTCATCTTCTATTTTACTTGCTTCAAAATCACCAATAAAACGATCGAGTGCAAACTTTCCCTTTGTCGTCAATACATCTTCATGCAAGTCATACCTAAACGTACCCCTCATCGTCACATTCTGATCTTTTAGCAGAAGTATAGGTATCTCACCTATGAGCATCTTACCCTCTCTATGCACATTACCACGTACCAGATAGTCCTTACTGCTTAACTGAAGGATATTGTCATAAAAATAAATACCCAAAATGTTGTTATCAAATACAATTTTTTTCAAATCAATATGTTCAAAGAAAGTCAAAAGATATTTAATACTCTCAAGTGTTTCATCAATACGGTCAAAGGAAGGATTTTCTTTACGCTGAGGGATAACGACTTTATCAGCCTTAAGTGTAAGCTTTTTATCAAGTTTGATGTATAATCCATCAACACGGTAGCCTGATGCTTTGAAAGTATCTATCTCTACACCTACACTGAGCCATGCAAACAGTACGATAAAAAGGACAATGAAAAAAATGAGTGTATTTCGTATCAGAACATGGATGGCATGGGCAGAAAATATTGCACTCGTCTTAATCATCTCTTTTGCCTTTTATACTACACTTCCCATCAAGACCACAAAAACACTTTTTGTACCCCAAGGTTCTATTCATGCAATTATAGCACAACTCCATAAACAGGGATACCAACTTTCCATTATAGATTCATATATTTTACGTTTACTCGGTACCCCTAAAACAGGGTGGATATCTATGGGTAGAAATCAACTAAATCGTATTGATTTTCTTTATAAACTTACCAATGCCAGAGCGATGATTCATAAAGTAACCCTTATCCCAGGAGAAACCAAAACACTTTTCTTGGCCTCTCTCGCAAAAAAACTAGACCTTAATGTAACAAAACTTAATCAATATTATAATCAATTTGCTACATATCCTGAAGCTGGTATCTATGCAGATACATATCATGTACCCTATGGTATAGGAGAAAAACACCTCATGGCGTTTTTAACCAAAGCTTCCAATAAAAAATATAGTTCACTTTCAAAAAAGATTTATGGTACTTACGATAAAAAACAGTGGCTAAAAGTACTTACTATTGCATCTATTATCCAAAAGGAAGCAGCCAATGCGACAGAGATGCCTATCGTCTCTTCCGTTATTATGAATCGTTTAAAAAAAGGCATGCGTTTACAGATGGATGGTACACTCAATTATGGTAAATATTCTCATATAAAAGTAACACCCGAGCGTATAAAAAATGATACAAGCCGTTTTAATACCTACAAATACAAAGGTCTTCCTCCTTCACCTATTGGTTCTGTAAGTTTAAATGCTATAAAAGCTGCTATTAAGCCAGCAAGAACTGACTATTTGTACTTTATGAAAAATGCTAAAGGTGTGCATGACTTTACAAAGAGCTACAAAGCCCATAGAAAGAACATTAAAAAAGCCCGCTAAGGTTTTAACTAGGCATGTAAGATAAAACTTGTTACTTTATATCGAAAAAGATGGTACTAAAATGCTTAAGTCACCCATTATAATAAGAGTCCAAATTGGTTTAGAATTTACATCTAGTATATCTGAACCTACGGAAATTTCTATACTATTAGAGAAGCCATCATTATCAAAATCAGCTTGTGCATCTGAGGCAAGTAATGGGTTTAGCCCATTGGCTATTTCATCTCTGTCTGAAATACCATCATTATCATCATCTGTATCTGCATTATTACCTATGCCATCACCGTCTGTATCTACACTTTCTGTTGTATCAAAAGGAAAAGCATCTTCTTCATCCAATACACCATCATTGTCATCATCTGTATCTATAATATCAATGATTCCATCCTTGTCAAAATCACTTTGGGATGCACACAATGCTTGTGAAGGAATGGTAGCTGTATCATTTGAGGCAACGATGAGCTTTATTTTCTGTCCATTTGAGAATGTATAATTCACATAATTACCACTACTAGCTGTAAGCTTCGTATAAAATGTATTGTTATCAATATATGAAAAATTTACTTCAGTTGTAGTACTATAATTTACTCCTCCCAACTTGTCATTACTGTCAGTAGGTACTATATATATAGCATATGACTGACCAGACACAACATCCAATACAATATTCCCATCATTCTCAACACGGTAAAATCTATCAGCAGTTCCTTTAAGTGAACGGGTTGAAAAGCACCAGCCTATAGTTTTTTGTGTGCCATCATTATAGATAAATTCAACGTCATATTTACTTCCCCACTCTAGTCTTTCTTTAGGAAATAATGCAAATTGATAGTCACTAAACTTTTTATTTGGGTCATTGCTTTTCTCCATAAGTATTATGTCATCTAATTGTGTCTCAGATACATCACTTAGAGTGAAACTAGATACAGTAGGGATGGAAGTAACCTTTTCACTGTTAAATTCTACACTGATAGGATATCCGGTCACACCATGAGAAGGTAATGGATCTGGAGTCTCTTCATAAAATACAGGAGGTATGTCATTTGCATCTGCTGGAGGCCAAAGTATGAGTTTAGGAGATGCTTTTTTAATACCGTCCGCTCTAGCAAGATAATTTTCAGATTCTACTTTTTTTGTAGTATCACTACAAGGAAGATAATACGAGCCACCGGAGTATACCCCATCAATACATAAGTTTTTGAGTACTGAATTTCCCATGTCATAAGTGTAAAATTTTTCATTACTACTTATACCTATCCCTATCTCATCTACATTAAGACTCAAAAAACCAAAACGATGGTATATAGCTGACATCAACCCATCTATAGAAGTATACAAGGTTGCATTTGAAGCATAAGAGACGTTTTCAGAAACCGTAGTAGATGCATACCCTACATATTGTACTCTTTGTGAGGGAGATGCGCCCGTGTAGTCTGTAGCATTACTTTCTTCTCCATGCCCCGATGTATTGTTTGTTTGCATGTAGGCAGAATGATTTTCTGCTGCTATCTGTAAACGAGCTTGGCTAGAGAAAGGAGGTAAACCTGTTTGTATACGTAGCCCATTTAAATAATCTAGTTCTATATTAGCTTCTAGTGTAGTCACAGTTGAAAGTACAAAGATACTAGTAAGTAGTTGCTTAAACATAAAGACTCCAAACATAAGATGAAAGGCTTGAGCCTTTAATATCTGTAAAGTATAACAAAAAAAAGTCAATACTTTGTAAATTAACCCATGTAAAAAAGTGTTAGTCCAAAAAAAGCTAAGATGTTGCCAGTATCACCTAAATAATATTTGACAAATATTCAATATAAACATTACAATAAAACCAACTTTATAGACCATCTTTTCATTCCGTTCTATAAAGGAAGTGCCTTTATCAAAGTAAGGTTTTACTTTCTCTGGATTTGTGACTTCATACTGCATTTCTGAGTAGTTATGGTAGCGTTTGTCTGTGTCCGTTTCGAGTGCGCGTAAGACTACAGACTCTAACCATTTTGGTATCTTGGGATTGAGCTTTGTTGGCTCTTTTATCTTCTTTTCAAAACTCGGCGTTTGAAAAGGCTCTATCTCTCCAAAAGGATACCTTTGTGTCAGTGCTTCATAGAGTGTAACACCTATGGCATAGACTTCAGTCTGTTCATTGACAGGTGATTGTCTAAAACGTTCTGGGGCTAGATAGCTAGGTGTTCCTGCACGTGTAACATTAGAATATGCCTCTGTAATACTTCCAAAATCTATCATCTTGAATACAAGTTTTCCTTTACGTTCGGTAACGATGATATTTTCTGGTTTTATATCTCCATGCAACAAATCGAGTCTAATGAGAAACTGTGACATTTTAAGTAAAAAAACGGCAAGTTCAACAGAGAGGTCTACAGAAAGTGGTTTTTTCTGTGTAAACTCTTTGAGTGTCTTTCCCTCCACAAATGCCATAATGTAGTAACGGTGTGTACGGTTTTTAGGTACTACAGCTTTAGGGAAGAAGCCTGCTTTGAGTCTCTTAGCCATCCATACTTCTTTGACAAACAAATCCAGCATCACCTCATCATCTAACGCGTCATAAGGTACAAACTTTATGACATACTTTAAGCCTCTTTTTTCACACAACCACGTACGATTATTTTGAATGAGTGGTTTAAGGAGTTCGTATCCATCTACTTCATCCCCAACTTGATAGTACTCCTGCACTATCAAGTCTGATTGTTTAAACTTTAGACGGGGATCTAGATCTTTTATCTCTAAGACAACAGCGGTTGTGTCATCTGGTAAGTCATCATCATGTTTTTTAGAGGCTTTTTTCACTAAAAAGGAAGCCCCCATCATTAAACCATCAGCTATCTCATTTTGTGTCAGTTCATTATAGAGTCCATCAGAACACAAAAGTATCTGATCTCCTGATTGTAAATTATTTTCAAAATAGTATGGCGAGACATTCTCTTCAAGTCCCATGGCAGAAGTCAGCACATTTTCCATACCCTCTTCATCCATCGCATGGTCATGGGAGAGTTGGGCAAGCTGTCCGTTTCTCTGTAAGTAGATGCGACTGTCACCCACGTTGGCACCATAGAGTCTATCACCTTCTATAACCACAAGCGTCAATGTCGTTACCAACTCTTCACGTTCATAGTCCTCCATCGACTCCATATAAAGTACACGGTTAATGTTCTCAATAAAATGTTTAATGGATTTTTCCATAGACCAAGACTTGGGTCTATTTTTAAGAGAATGCACCAAGAAATGACAGGTACGCTTAGCTGCCTCTGCCCCTTGCATCGCAGAACCTACACCATCACATACTACAGCCACAGTAATGGTATCCATCACCTTGATTTCAAAAAAATCATCCCCTTGAAGCTGTGTACCTTTTGCCAATGTAAGACCTGAAGTTTCGATGTTTTGTTTGGACATGGGTTAGCCTTTAATATTCTAAATTATGTGATAAAGATTATGACATAATTTAAAATAACATTACTCGTAGGGGTAAACCCATGTGTTTACCCTTAATTTTTGGATTAATAAATCACTTTGAAGGGCGAACACATGGGTTCACCCCTACAATATTTTATTATATCATACCGCCAGACTGTACACCCCACGTCGTTCTCCATCTTGTTTTTACCAAAGAGATAGCAGCAATAGCAAGTAATACAAGTCCTGCAAAAATAAAGAATCCCATAGAGTAACTGTCAAATGTGCCTTTAGCCCATCCAAGTGTTTTCACTAGGAATGTACCACCAATACCACCAGCAGCACCGATAAGTCCTGTCATAATACCGATATCTTTACCAAATCTTTGAGGTACTAGCTGGAATACTGCGCCGTTTGCCATACCAAGACTTGCCATAATAACAAAAAGAACAGCTATCGCTACCCAGAATGGAAGATGAACAAGACCACTTAAAGCAACCAAAACCAAGACAACACCAAAGAAAATATATAGGGCTTTTATCCCTCCCATTTTATCTGCTACACCGCCACCAACTGGACGGAGTATCGCCCCAGCAAAAATAGTCAGTGCCCCAAAGTACCCTGCGATGACTTTTACATTGGGTTCATTAAATACATCTAATCCAAATGCTGACATGTCCGCTTGATAGGTGTTCATTAAATAGACTTTCATGTAGTTGGCAAAGCCTACAAATCCACCAAAACTTACGGCATAAAAGAGCATAAACCACCATGAATCTCTGTCTTTTAGTAGTTTCCAATAGTCACTTAACTTTTTAGGTCTTGCTTTATACACAGACTCGGGTGCATTTTTAGCCAAGAACATATACATCACAAATACAAGTAACGAGAGTACCCCACCGACTAAGAAGACTGCTTCCCATCCAAACTTTTCAGCGATTTTTGGAGCAAACAAGAAATCAATAACCACACCCACATTCCCTGCTCCTGCGATACCAAGTACAATACCTTGGAGTTTAGGTGGATACCACTGCCCTGCCTGTGGAAGTGCTACAGCAAATGAAGCCCCAGCAAATCCAAGTCCAAGTGCAACGACCAAAAGCTCATTATAGGTAATGGTTGCGCCTCTAAAGTATGCATAAAATAGTACAGAGATAACAATAGACTGTGCAATGAGTGCAGTCAATTTTGCCCCAAGTTTATCGACACCAAATCCGAGAACAATACGAAGTAATGCACCAGAAAGTATAGGAACAGAAAGAAGCGTTGCCTGCTGACTAGCATTGAGCACTTCACCATGAGATGCTAAAGATTCACTGATTTCAGTCACAAGTGGACCAAGCATAATCCACACCATAAATGAGAAATCAAAATATAAAAATGCTGCAAAGAGTGTAGGTGCGTGTCCCTGCCCTTTGAGTGCTTTAAAACCTGCCATATTGATAATCCTTTAAATAAATAATGTGCGAAGTATACTATAAAACTATACATATGATAAGTAAATTGATGATTAATTTTTAATCACTAAAATAGCCTTTCAGAAAGACAAATAAGGATATAAGACAAGATAGACTATATATGCATTGTTTATTTTTTAATCAGTATAAATATAAATAAATAATAAAATAAAGATATAATAACTCCCATATAAGAGTACCACATAGTAAGGTACCCATAAACCAATCAATATAGTGAGAAAAGATGACTATTTTAGAAAAAGCCTTAGAAGCAAGAAGTAAAAAAGTAAATAAAGTTGAAACCACCAAAGCACTCAAAATACCTATGGATGTCTATGCAAAACTAGAAGAGATAGCAGCAGGTGGATATGAAAACCTTGCACCTGAAGATAGTGGATACTTTTTAAAATGTTTTGGACTCTTTGATAAGGGTGAAGACTTTATGCTTCGTGTACGTGTACCTGCAGGTCAATTAACGTATGAACAAGCAAAGCGTATTGGTGAAGTAGCAAAAGAGTATGGTAATGACTATATTGACATCACCACACGTATGCAAGTAGAGCTTCGTTACCTACAGATAGCAGACATCGCTAAAGTCTTGGCATCCCTCAAAGAAGTAGACCTTACTACGTTTCAAACAGGGGTAGATAACTTACGTAACATTGTGACTGATCCACTCGATGGCATCGCTTATGACAACATCATTGAGACTATGCCCATCATAGAAAAATTGCAGGATGTCTTTTTAGAAAATCCTGAATGGATTTCTGTTTTACCTCGTAAATTTAACACAGGTATCATCGGTTCTCTTTCTAACTCTTGTAACATCTTTGGGCATGACTGTAACTTTGTATTGGCACAGAAAGAGGGTATCTTTGGATTCAATATCTATCTTGGTGCGCGTGTAGGTATGCAAGCAAAAGATGCAAACCTTTTTGTTACCGTAGAAGAAGCCCCTCGTTTTTACAAAGCGCTCCTTGAGCTCTTTAAAACCTATGGATACAGAGACAACCGTAACAAAAACCGTCTCATCTTTCTCATTAACGACATAGGTATGGATCCACTTATCGATGCGATTAAAAAAGAGTCTGGGCTTACATTTGCAACTGCAGGTACAACGATGGTACAGTCACAAAACATCGCTCTTGGCTCAAACAAAGTACTCGGACGCAATGGAAAGATGAACTACAAGATTATCATCCCATCAGGGATTTTTACAGGCTCTGACATGATGGCAGCAGCCCAAAGCGCTAACACTTATGGAGATGGAAACATTAGACTTACCTATGATCAAAACCTCTATATTGTCAATGTTCCTACAGAAAATCTATCTGCTTTAGAAGCAAGTGATGTTGTCTCAAATTATGCAAAGTTTAACAATCTTTACTTTGCAGACATGATAGCCTGTGCAGGTACAGCTACATGTAGTTTTGGGGTCATACCTAACAAACCAGATGCCATTGAAATGGCACACTTTCTCAACTCTGAAGTTGCCATAGAAAATGCCAATGTACGCATGAACTGGTCTGCCTGTCCTAAAGGGTGTGGCGTGCATGGCATAGCAGATATTGGGTTTGAAGGATGTAAAGCAAAGTTAAGTGATGGTACCCGTGTTGACGGTGTACACATTTATTTAGGTGGTAAAATCACCCGTGAAGCAAAAGAAGCACATACACTGCATAAAGCACTACCTATCACTGAAGCAAAACACCACGTGAAATACTTACTCAAAACTTATGCAGCATACAAACAAAGAGGGGAAACCTATGAAGCCTTTGATGATAGATTTTTATCACGTAACTATAGCTTTCAAGCCTTGGCATTTTTTACAAAAATAAACTATATCATTAATGACAAGTTAGGCTTAGATGTAATGTTTGAACTAGAAAAAGAGCCTAAAAGTAGCAAGAGAGAAGAGTACGAACTCTTTACTTTTGGACTACAACTCTTTAAACTTCTTACAGGAGAGAAAAGATTTGAATCAGTCGTTGGATTAGAAGCAAGCAAAGTACGTCCAAGAAAGATAAAAAGAGATGAAGTCACCAAACTCAATCCAAAAGTACCTGCAAAACTCTCAGAAGTCATCTACAACATGACACACGAAAAAAAGAGTGAAAGAGCCTCTGTTTTCTCTGAGTTATTAGTGGCATTGAAAGAGGTTTAAATCATGAATATACCTGTAGGGTGGGTTTTCCAACCCACCAACAATTATTTTACAATTAATATTTATATTTCACTACATTCGTGGTGGGTTAGAAAACCCACCCTACAAAAACAATCAATGGAATATCTATGCCAGTAGAACCCCTAACGCAAAACACACCCCTATCAGACTTCATTAACCACAAAACCAACACAGGTATGCAGTGTGGTAACTACTCCATAGACCTACCCGACCTAGGTGAGGGAGAGCAGTATCGTTTTCATTTTGATGCGACTGCCTGTGTAGGCTGTCACTGTTGTGAAGTCGCTTGTAATGAGCAAAATGCAAACCCAGATGACATTAAGTGGCGTCGTGTAGGAGAGATGGAGATGGGAGCATTCCCAGATACCCTGCAACTTTTTAACTCTATGTCTTGTAACCACTGTATAGAGCCTGAGTGTCTCATAGGCTGTCCTACAGAGTCTTACATCAAATTTGACAATGGTATCGTCTGGCACGATGACCCTAGCTGTATCGGGTGTCAATACTGCACATGGAACTGTCCTTACGAAGTGCCTACGTTCAACAAAGAACGAGGTATCGTGACCAAATGTCATATGTGTGCAGACAAACTCGAAGTTGGGCAAACCCCTGCTTGTGTACAAGCCTGTCCAAGTAACGCCATAGAGATAGAAGT
>JALXBG010000146.1 GCA_026991605.1 Sulfurovum sp. | reverse complement strand
AAAGCAGCCAAAGCCAAAGCATTTTTACGAGGAAATACCTTTGTAAGTCCTGCAGACATTGGCTACATGATACACAATGTTTTACGCCACCGTATTGTCCTCTCCTACGAAGCACGTGCCAAAGGGATGCACTCAGATGAGATTATCTCCAAAATTGTTGAGACACTTCCTATTCCCTAATGGATGAGATCGCATGAACGAAGCACTTAAAGCACTACAACTCAAAGCAAGACATCAAGTCTATACCCTCTTAAGTGGACATAACCTCTCCACACTCCATGGAGAAGGCTATGACTTTGCAGAGCTTCGAGAGTACCAGATGGGTGATGATATACGTAAAATCAACTGGACCATTACGGCAAAGCTCGGAAATCCGTATATTAAGGAGTTACATGCCAACCGTGAGCTGAGTATTGTCGTATGTGCGTTAATGGACGCTAGCCTCTATTTTGGCACAGGAAATGCTAAGCAAACCAAGCTTTGTGAAGTCGCAACCATCCTTGGGTATGCCGCAGAGCAAAATGCAGACCTTTTTACAGGTATAGCCTATACGCAAAACCAAGTGATTGACACCCCTCCCACCAAACAACTCTATCATATCAATCATTTTTCTGAATCCCTCTATGATGCAGATGTGCTGTACACAGCACTCAACAAACAACAAGCCATTGACAAACTCTTTAAACGCATACATAAACCTTCACTCGTTTTTGTTTTGGGTGATTTTTTAGAAGAGGTAGACCTCTCTGTTTTGGCACAGAAGCATGAAGTGGTTGCAATTATTATCAGGGAGAGGCAAGAAGTATCCCATCAACGGCTGGGAGAAGTTACCCTTACCGACCCACGTACCCAAGAGACAATGGAAACTTATTTTGGGAAACGCAGTATTACACAGTACAAAACGTCACTGCAAGCCCATGAGGAGAAACGTTCAGAGCACTTTACGCGCTATGATATTCGCTCGGTGACCATCTTTAGCGATGAAGATGCTATCTCTAAACTTATCACCTTGTTTGCTTAAGTATGCCCTTAAAACTTTATTCCTTTTAAGAAACCGCCTACAACTTTACCCATATCTTTACCTAGTGCTTTGTCGAGTTTTTTCTGTATCTTTTTCCCTGTTTTACTCTGCATAATCGCTGAAGGGTCGATGATAATAGTAGGGTGTGCTACACTTCCTCCTATAGAACCTGTAACCACATACTTCTCATAAACAAATTTAAATTTTGCTCTATGCGTATCTTTTTTCTTGTCAACAACTCCATCACTGATGGTAATACTGGAATGAGAACCTTTTGCCGTTAAAGTATAACGCGTAATATCTCCATTGATTTTTGCATGCAGTGTTGTTGTTTTATAAATAGTACGTGCAGGATCTTTACCGATGAACATCTTCACTGTATTTGTCGTGCTGTTTGCTTTAAGTTGGAAAGATTTAATGTCTAAATCAAGTCTACCTATTTTACTTTTTGTATGATAGACCAATGTACCAAATGCTGTACCCTGCACAAGAGGTGTATGCCCTAACATACGCAAAATACGCTCTACTGGCACATCTGTCAGCGTGCTCTTTAAGGTATCTCCTTGTAAACGATAGTCGATACTCCCACCTAGGGATTGCGTTTTACCTGTGGCATCCAACACTTTGTCTTTCACGATGTCCCCAGCAAGTGCCATAGAACCATACAATTTTCGTCCAAGGAGTACCTCTGCCTTTTCTAAAGAGGGGATGTCTAATTTGTAGACACTCTTAAACGTCTTTGTTTTTGTGTTAAATACTGCATTGTTTAATCTGAGTTTTCCCATATCAGTATCTAGTTTTGTTTGAAAATAGGCTTTTTTATCTTTCAGTGTCCCCTTCGTTTGCAAGGACATATTCATTGCAAGTTTCTTACCAAGTAGTCTCTCCATCACATAAGACTGTGTTGACAACTTGTCACCATGAATGTTAAAGCTTCCTTCTACTTTTTTGACATCATTCAGTTTTACTGTTGCAGAGAGCTTACCTTTTACATAATGAGGTAAAGCACTTAAAGAGAGTAATTTCTCCACAAAAAGCCCTTTCGCATTTACACTGGCTGTTTTAGTGTCATAAGAAAAATCTAATTTTTCACCCAAACCATTAGCATGCCCATTGATACGTAAAAAATTATCGAAAGCCAAATCACCCTTCACAGAAAGATAGCCTCTTTTTACTGCCGTATTGTTAGGAATCAACACCCCAATATCTGGAACAAATAACTCATAGTCTGTCTTTAATTTCTTTTCTTTAATTGCATACACGACATCATTCAAAGTCAGATCACTCAAGGTAGATTTTAGAGTAAGAGAAGAGGTAAGCACATATTTGTCAATCTTTCCTTGTGAATCTAGCGAGAAACTGTTATCACTTGGGATTTGGTAGCCAAGCACTTTTTTTATACTTTTAGCACCAAATTTTCCTTTTTGAATATTCACCTTATAGCGTCCATTCTTAAACCCTTTATCGACATCTACAGTACCACTCAAAAGCCCTTGCAGATACTGGGGTTGTTTAAACAGGTGTTCTATTTTTGAAAGAGCAAGCTTTTCAAAGTGAAACTTATTGACCTCGCCCAAATCAAATAACAACGCACCTCCCAAAGACTTGCTCAAACCTTTGAGTGAGTATGCTTTCTCTTGTACAGTAAAATCACCCATAACTTTAAAGGCTCCAGAAAGTTTGTTCTGTGTCAATATCGCCATCTCTTTGACATCCATACCGTAAGAACCCTCTACCGTTTTCTTTTGAATATCAACAGAAGTTTTGTCTAACTTTAAATGAAACAAATCACTGTTTACCTTCGCTAAAATATTAAGGAGACTCCCCTTTAACTTAATATCTACTTTCCCGTCCAGCATACTTTTTTGAGGGATTTTTAAATCATACATCTTTGCTACCAAAGCGGTATTAAACTGTGAGGGGTGTAAGATGATTTTGGCATAGCCATTGGCAAATTCTTCCCCAATGTCTGGCATATTAATATCCATATCCAATTTTCCATCTGCGAGTGCCGGCTGTCCAGCAAGCTCTAACACCTCAGCAAAGGCAACACCTTGCATGGTGGCTACAATATTGTGTGGTTTTGATTCAATGACACGAAACGTATATTTTACTTTTGCATCCAGTGCAGTACCCTGACCATCCACCAGTATGTCTTTGGCAATACCTTTAAAATGCCCTTTTATTTTGGCTTGTCTTAGGTGTATATTTTTATAGGTAAACTGCTTTGCATCCAGCGCGTAGATACCAGAAAAAGATTGTGAAAGCAGATCATAGTGACTCACTACTTCTACATCTGCTTGTTTATTCACACGCATAACAAGTCTGACCTTCCCCGCTTTAAGTCTGAATTTACGCACATCGACAGGCAGACCTATCTCTTTTTCAAGACGTGATTGAATATAGCCCTTCAAGACATCATTACCACTTTGGCTAAAAGCAAACAGCAATGTACCTGTAACAGCAAGCAATACAAAGAGTACGATAGAGAAAAGGACAAGAAGTAATTTATTCATAGCTAATTATAACTAGAATAAATTACGGAAGGGCTATAAAATGATTATTTTTTATCTTTAATTTCTAAACAAACAACAAGAAGGCAAAAACTACAAACAAAATAAAGTGTAAGAAACCTTCAAGTACATTGGTTTCACCATCACTAAAGTTGACAATGCTAAGCAACAGTGTCAGTCCCAGCATTGCCCCTTGCAGTGGTGTTAGAGAGAGATTGAGTTCTAATCCATAATAACGTGACACAAGAATCACAGCAGGGATAGTAAGCAAAATGGTTGCCAAAGAGGCACCAAGCGCGATGTTAATCACCGTTTGCATACGGTTATCTACCGCTGCACGTACCGCCGTAATCAGCTCAGGGGCAGCCGAGATGACTGCCACACCCACAGCACCTATGGCTAGAGGTAACCCAAAGCTCTCTAAAGTATTGCCCATAAAAATAGACAATACTTCCGCAAGCATTCCAATAATCACGATGGACAATACCAAGTTAAACGCATGGTACCATGCATTAATCTCTTCAGCCAGCTCACAATGTCCCTCTACACACTCACTTTTATCTTCATATTCAAAAAAGTACTTATGTGATTTGAGTTGAATACGTGTAAACACAATGTAAAGCAGTGTAAAAGTCACCACGTTAAATAACATAAACATATCATGGTGTTCTGTACTGATAAAGTGTGGCAAGACCATCGCAATGCCGATGGCAACAAGCAACATAGAGAGATAGGAGTTTGAAGAGTCTACATTGTAAGGTTGTTCGCCATACTTAATACCCCCAATGATAGCGGCAAGTCCCAGGAGCCCATTTATATCAAGCATAATGGCAGAGTAAATCGTGTCTCTTGCAAGTACAGGACTCTCTGCATGCATCATCATAATCACGATAATGACTATCTCTACTATCACTGCAGAGATAGTAAGGATAAGCGTACCATAAGGCTCTCCAAACTTCTCTGCCAGCATTTCAGCATGATGCGCTACAGACATAGCTGAGTAGATAATAACAACAAATAAGATACCAAACCCTAAGAGATTACCAGCAGTACTATGTATCAAAATATGCTCAAAATGTGTAATACCAAAGTACGTAATAATGGCTAAAAAGAGACTGTACTCTTTTGAAAAATCTTTAAGTATCTGCATTATTTTAGAATGTCCTTGTATCTTGCATCGGCATCAAGTTTAAGTTTACCATCCACATTCATCAACCGTATATCATCTTTCTTAAAGGCTTTACTCAAACGCTTAATAATCTTCTCTTGTTGTTTCTCTTTAACCACTTTATGTACTTTAAAAAACTTCTTTAATCCTATCCAATTGCCTTCTTGTATCTCTTCTTCAACCTCTATCACATCTTGCTGTTGGGGCTTCTTTTGTTCAAGTTGCATCACATACAAAGAGCGCATCTCATGAAACGCTTCTTTAAGCAAGTCAATCTCGCCTTTAAGTGTTGTAGATATCTGTTTATTTGATTTTTTGAGGTCTTTGACTGTCCCTTTAAGCACTGAGATAGTCTCATCTTTTGCTGCAAGAAGGGATTTATAATCTTTCTCTGCACTTTTACTCGATGTAGCTGTAGTCTTTAGCTTAGATGTTGGAGTCTTTAGCGTTTTTGCTGTCTGGTTTTGTTCTGTTTTGTTAACAACAATGTAAAGTTTCCCCTCTACATTTTTTGCTGTCAAAATGCCACGTTTTATCTTCGCATATACTGCCTGTCTTGAAATCCCCAATTCCTGTGCATACTCCGCAGGTTTCATCAACTTTTCCATGCCTATCCCTATGTTTTTGTAAATCATAGCATAAGTTTTATGAAAGGTTGTCAGTGAGAAAAAGCCTTTCTCGAAGAAAATAAAGGGATCTCTTTATTCTTCTATCTTCCCTTCATACCATTTTCTCAACCATCTGTCCACAGGGTTAATCATTTTGTAAAGTACCGGGATGACCAACAGTGTCAATACCATGGAACTCAAAAGCCCCCCGATCACTGCGATTGCCATTGGTGCTTTGGTTTCACTCCCAAGTGAGTGACTCAATGCCAAAGGTAACATCGCAAATATCATCGCGATAGTCGTCATCAAGATAGGTCTAAGTCGCTTCTCTCCTGCTTCTAAAAGTGCTGCATTGACATCTTTTCCCCTCTGCATTGCGTCATTTGCAAAGTCCACCAATAAGACGGCATTCTTCCCGACCATTCCCATAAGCAGCATAAATCCAATCATTACAAAAAGAGAAAAATGTTCTCCTGTCAAAAGAAGTGCTAGCATCACCCCAATGATACTTAAAGGCAATGCCATCATAATGATAATAGGCTGAATAAGCGACTCATACAAGATAGCCAGAATAATAAACATCAAGATAACAGAGAGTCCCAGTGCTGAAGCAAAGGCTTTATTGGTCTTAACCATCTCTTCTGCAAATCCTGTAAACTTATAACTTACACTTTTAGGTAAAAGTGTGTCAATATGCGCTTTCGTATAGTTGACCGCACCACCAAGGTCTAGTCCAAACAGGTCAGAGTAGACTGTAACCTGTCTCTGTCTGCCATAGTGGTAAATAGATGCGATAGATTTACTCTTTTTAAAATGTACCAAACCATCAAGATAAACCAACTCTCCATTGGCAGCTCTTAGCTGTATCTTTTTCACATCTTCAAGACTTACTCTGTGTGCATCGTCAAAACGCAGTGTAATGTTGTACTGCTTCCCTTTCTCTTCAAAGTAAGAGATTTCAAGGTCACTTGAAAAGGCAATGGCTATCGCTTGGGCAATCTGCGATGCAGAAATACCCAAACGGTTTGCATTTTCTCTTAAGATATTGATATCAATCTGAGGTTTCCCCTCATCCATATTTGTATCGATATCCACAAACCCTTTTTTCTTCGCAAGAGAGGCAACCAGTTTTTCTTTCGCTATTTCAAGATCTTTAAACGAATCAGACTTCAATACAATCTGATACGGTACACTCACCCCTGCCCCTTTTATATTGGGAATAGCCGCAGCGGTAATAAACATATTTTTCTGGTAGGGCTTCAGTTCTTCTCTAAAATGCTGAATAATTTCTTCTTGGTTTAATGCTCTTTTGTCTTTTGCTGTCAACTTGACATAGATGAGTGCTTTGTTTTTTTCTTTTACCGCGTTATATCCGACACTAAGTGTGGTAAAAAGAACATTTTTATCTTTTTTCACCATCGTCTCGATGGCTTTTGACTCTTTTATCATCTCAGCCAAAGAGATACTCGGATGCGCACGCAGCTTAATAGCAAATTCTGATTTATCTTCTTTGGGAATAAAGTCCATACCAATTTTAGGGAAAAGACTTAAACTCCCTACAAACACCAAGACAACAAGAATAAGGGTAATGACTTTAAATCGAAGTACCCATTTCAAAGTCACATCATATATTTTTTCTATCCATTTAAAAATAGGCTCTGTAAGATTGTAAAAACGGCTCTCTTTTTTATGCAAGACTCTCGCACTTAAACTTGGCATAAATGTCATAGCCACCGTGTACGAGATAATGACTGCAAAGCCAACTGTCATAGCAAAACTCTCAAAGAATTTTCCTACAATACCACTCATATTGGCAACAGGAACAAAAACAGCCAAGAGCATCGCAGAGATTGCCAAGATGGCAAATGCCATCTCTTTTACACCCTCAACCGCTGCTTCAAACTTGCCCATACCTGCTTCCATTTTTTTATAGATATTTTCTAAAACAACAATGGCATCATCGATAATAATACCAATGGCAAGGGTCAAGCCAATGAGTGTCATTTTATTCAAATCAAACCCCATAAAATTCATCAGTGCAATCGTCCCCAAAATCGAGACAGGAATGGAAAGTGCAGAAACAATAGTAATGGTAAAGTTACGCAAAAACCCAAAAATAATAATGACCGCCAAGAAGGCACCATACATAAGGTCAAACTTTACATCTTCAAGCGAATGGATAATAAAAGGCGTCGTATCTTGCAAGGTTGCTACCCCATACTTTTCCCCTGCAAGTTGTTTAAGCCCAGGGATGGCCTCTTTCACGCGCTTTACGATTTCAAGTGTGTTCGTACCTGAAATCTTCTGCACCTCAAGCATCACTCCAGGTACGCCATTATAAGAGGCATAACTATTGGGATCACTGAGTGTGTCTTCAACTTTTGCAACATCTCTCAGACGTATGCCGTCTTTAATAATAATATTTTTAAGATTCTCTATGCTCAAAGCATCTGCTTTGGTTTTTAAAATAAACTCTTTGGTACTGCCAATAAGTTTTCCGCCACCAATCTTCACGTTCTCTTTCGCAACAATGCTGTTAAGTTCTCTCACGGTAATACCAAACTTATTCAGCGCTCTAATATCTGGGAATATCTTTATTTCTCTATCTCGGTATCCGATAATATTAATCGCCCCAACACCGTTGATTTTTTGTAAAGAAGGTTTGACCTTTTCATCGGCAAAAGGCATAAGGTTTTTAAGTGTGGCTTTTTTAGCCGTTAAAAAGACATTAATCACCGATGCACCACCAATATCTAGTTTACTTACAAGTGGTGTCTTGGCATCTGTAGGAAGTATGACTGCGGAGACTTTATCGCGTACATCATTGGTTGCTTCATTAATGTCACGTTCCAAAAAGAACTTCACCATCACGACAGAAGCGCCTTCTGAACTGGTAGAAGTAATGGCATCTACCCCACCGATACGGGAGATTGCCTCTTCTATCTTGTCTGTGACCTGAGACTCTATCGTACTTGCCTCTGCCCCAGGGTAAATAGTCTTGATAGTCACAATAGGGAAATCAACATTGGGATACAATGCAGAAGGCATACTTTTGAAACTCAACCATCCAAAAATTACTAAGGTAAAGACATACATCAATGTCGCAATAGGTCTGTTTATGGCTAATTTATACATACGCTGCCTACTTCTCTGTGGTCATAATAGTACCATCACCAAAAAGTCCTGGAACCACATCTGTTGTTTTGACTTCTGCTCTTATTTTTCTATTTCCAGAGTCGGCAAAAGGGTATATTTTAGCAATTTTTCCACTGTACTTTTTACTGTCCCCATCAATGCTGTAGTTGAAAGTTTGTCCTACTTTTATCTCTTTCCAGTATTTCTGGTCAATCTCTAAAATAAGTTTTCGCGCATGTAGACTTTGTATCTTAAGTACGGTACGAATCATCGCGCCAGATACCACATCTCCTACTTCAACACTTTTATTAAAAATGACGCCATCAAAGGGTGCTTTGAGTACCGTCTTGTCTAAGAGTGCCTGCTGGTATGCCACCTGTGCTTTTGCACTTTCATACTTAAAAGCATAAGTATCCAACTTGGAAGCATCCACAAGTTGTTTTACTTTGAGCTGCCTGTCATACTCTTTTTTAGCATATCGCAATGCAGTGGTAGAGATATTGAGTGCCGCTTTAAGATCATCATTTTGTAAAGAAGCAAGTACCTCTCCTTTTTTGAGCACTGTTGAAACATCCACCAACACATTGTTGACAGTTCCAGAACTTGTAAACGCCAGATTTGCACTTTTTTGTGCCTCGACTGTAAAGGTTGCATACACTTCCTGGGCATACATCCCTACAGTCAAAAACATAACACTGAATATAATTCTTGCACGATTACGCATTTAGTGCTCCACTGTACTGAATTTTAATTCTTGTCATCGTATGAACTCCTTAGGGTCTTTCCCTGCATAATAATAGTAGATTGATTTTCTCACTTCATAATTGTAAACCGTCTCTTTGTAACGGGCATCTGCCAATGTTCTTTGGGCAAGTGCATCTAAAAAAGCGATATTATCAACTAACCCCACTTCAAACTTTTTACGTATTACCTCATACGTACTTTGTGCTGCTTTTAAAGCACTTTTGGAACTCTTTAGCTTGGTTCTGCTTGTCTTTAGATTTCTCTTTGCCAATCTAAAATTCATCTTTTGTTCTTTCTTTCTATACGCTATTTCAGAAAGAAGTGACAATTTTTGATACTTTACAGCTTCACTCTCTTTGGCTATTTTGCTTTTGTCAAACAGTCTCATGTTTACAGAAACCATTAGTTTATTCTGATGCTCCACCAAAAAGCCATCACCTCCAAATCCTGGCACAGTTACCACATCACCAAAGTGTGATTTATGATAGGTGTCCGTAAGGTTTACCTGTGGCAAATACCCTGCATCTATAGCATTCGCATTTTCTCCTACGGCATTGGCATTGGCCTGAAGCATCTTAATCGTTTCCAACACTTCAAAATGTACTTTGCTAGGCTCTTTAAAATAATTTTTTTTCAACTGCGTTGCAGAAAGTCCCGCAACAAGCTTAAGATTCTCTTCACTTTTTTCAAGTGTATACTTTGTATTTTCTAGTGTAAAATTATTATTTTCATAGACAGCAGTGAGCTTATCTATATCTTCCACGGTAGCAAGACCTGCTCCTTTAAATTTTTTCATACGTTCAATCTGAGCTTTAAGTTCTTTAGCACGTTCCTGTAATGCATGTATCGTTGCTTTGAATGTTTGGATACCATAATAGTCACGTACTATCTCCAGTGTGATACTCTTCTCAAAAGCAGCTTTTTCAAACAAGGATGCTTTATGCGTAAAGTCTTTAGCCCTTAAAAGTGCATCTTTTCTACCACCATCATACAGATCCATACGCAACGAAGCAAATATATTGCCTGATTGTCCTGGGCTTACCAAAGAGTTAGGGGACAACAGTGAATAATCAGCCCCGACATCCAAGGTCGGCCAGTAAGCACTCTTTGCAGATTCAACTTCTGCTACTTTTGCTTTTATATTGATCTCTTTTGCTTTGATGAGTCCATTGGTATGCGCTGCTGCATCAATCAATGTCGGTAACCCATAACTTTGTGCAAAAAGAAATAAAGGGAAAGCAAACAGTAATCCTATTCTAACGCTTCTCGAAGTTGTCATTACGTATCCTTTTTTTCTATCAGGGTATAAAACAGACTCAAGAAATTGGTAATCTCACGTTGGGTATCTAGATTCGCTGTCTGTGTTTCCACAATTAGACCCAATTTAAAGGCAAGGAGAGCAGAAGTAAGATGCTCCAATCCTTCGCAGATGTCACCTCTCTGCATGCCATCTTTAAAAATATCTGTGATTAACAATGCAAACTTATTGCGACATTCAATATTGAAAGCAACCATCTCTTCGGTTCCACTCGTCATAGTTATGGCTAAGAACTCTCTATATAAAGTGAGTTGTCTTTTACTCTCTTCATCTTCAAAACCTATATATAAAAAATAAAATATTTTCTCTTTCGTACTAATATCTTTTTTAAGTACCTCTAGCAGTCTTTGTTCATACTCAGAGATAAATACTGTAATAATTTCAAACACAATATCTTCTTTGTTTTCAAAGTACTCATAAACGGTACCTTTTCCTATACCTGCCGTTTTAGCGATATGAGAAATGGTGAGGTTTTTAATACCATATTCAAGAAGAATCTCTTTACATGCACAAGCGATATCGGTTCTTTTCTGTTCTTTATCTACAATAATTGCCATCTTTATCCTTTTGACTGACTATCGGTCAATTATGTATTTTAATGCATACTTACTTAAAAAAATCTTTTACTAGACTAGGTATAGGGAAAATGGATTATATATGGGGTAAGGAAGGATTAAAAGACTCTATTTGAGGTACATGAAGTAGAAATAATATTTTACTTTTGTGTACCATCCAAAACGGGAACAAAGAGACACTGCTCTATGGTCTCAGAAGTGATACGCCCATTCTTTTTATAGTAACGCGTAATGATATGATAATTCTCTGCCTCTTCCACAGGTGCAACCAATATGCCACCCTCTGCAAGTTGCTCAAATAACACTTCAGGTATCTCTTTGGCTGTGGCAGAAAAAAGAATACGCTCAAAAGGTGCATATTGCTTCCATCCACGCTGTCCATCATCAAAGCGTGTAATAATATTATACATCTCATGTTCAGAAAATCTGGTTTTTGCGACTTTCAATAGTTCATCTATACGTTCTATGGTAAACACACGGCGACATATTTTAGAAAGTATCGCTGCTTGGTATCCAGACCC
>JALXBG010000145.1 GCA_026991605.1 Sulfurovum sp. | reverse complement strand
GTTTGGTATCTAGTTTGTCTAGTGGCATAATAGGAAACTGCTGTGCCAAGCCCCAAAAGTCTGGCAACGACTGAAAGGCAGAGAAGTTTACTAAGTACTTCTCTTGTATGCGGTCTTGGAGCTTTTTGAGCTCATCTGTACCTTCAGATTTGAGTAAAGCAATAGACTTTTTGATGATGAGATTAACAAGTATCTCAGTATTTGACCTATCTTCTAAATCTATGTAACCCAAATCAAAGAGTGTAAGTAGACTCTCCATGTGGTCAAGTGCATCATGCAGGTACTCACGTGCATGTTTTTTAGAGAGTGATGTATAGAGGTCATGTAGCTCTTCAATGAGAGGAGGATTCTTCTCTTTAAGACGTAAGCCTTTTTCGTTGTACTCTTGTGAAAACAGCTCTAACACAGGTGCCACCAATACAGAGTGAGACGCTGCGATGTACCGTCCAGACTCTGTAAAGATGTCAGGCTCATCTACCCCTTTACTCTTGGCTATCTCTTGCATAAGAAAGACTACATCGTTGGCGAACTCTTGCAGAGAATAGTTGCGCTCTTGTTTGCCTTCATGTTGGCTATACTCAACGGCGAGTCCCCCACCTATGTTTATGGCTCCTAGTGCATCTGCACCACGTTTTTTAAGTTCTGCATAGATGTTACCTGCTTCTCTGAGAGCTTTTTTAAGTGGAGCAATGTCAGACATCTGTGATCCGATGTGAAAGTGTATCATCCACAAGTGAGAAAGAAGTTTGTATTTTTTGAGCATCTCATAAGCTTCTAGAAGTTCGGTAGAGGTGAGTCCAAATTTAGAACTGTACCCACCACTTTTTGCCCAGATACCAATACCTGCACTGTGCAGACGTATACGTACCCCAATTTTAGGGTTAATGGGTTTTTTTAGCCCATCATTGAATTCATGATTTACTTGGACAATTGTTTCTAACTCCCCAAGCCCTTCGATAGTAACTGTAATGTTGTGTCCCATTTTTGCCGCTATGAAGCAGAGTGATATCATCTCTTTGTCTTTAAATCCATTGACCGTGATGGGTGCGCCAATAGGGGTCTTAGTCATGGCAATGATGAGTTCTGCTTTACTCCCTGCTTCTAGTCCATAGTTATAATTTTGTGAGACATCGATAAGAGATTCTATAAAATTTGGAAATTGATTGACTTTAAGTGGAAAAACAGCATGAAAAGAGCCTTGGTAGAGAAACTCGTTTTTTGCTTTTTCAAATGTATTGAATAGGGTGGAGATTTGTTTTTCTATAAGATGTGGAAAACGAAGTAAAAGAGGTCCTTTGTAGCCTTTTTCTCGTATCTCTTGGGTGATTTTTAGTAAAGAGGGTTGTAAAGCATGATTGATATTAATCGTATCATTCTTGATAATAAAGTTATCATCACTCCATATTTCTAACCCAAAATTTTTCATTCTATTGCCTTATCGCATAATTATGATTATTATAGCAAAACTTAATCTAATCTTACCTATAATAGTTACATGAAAAAAGTATTTTTGACGTATGAAGACCATCAGAATTATCTTAAGCTTATCTCAAAGGGAGAGTGGAACCTTGAGAGTGTTCATCAAATAGAAAAAAAACTGCGTAATGTACCGTGCAATAAAAAAATTGTTTGGGATGTCTCTGGAGTGAGAGAATTTGATTCTGCAGGAGTGCTTCTTTTTATAGAATATTATAAACGTTTTCAAAAAGAAGTAGAGATAGAAGTTGTAGGTTATACAAAAAAACAAAAAGAGATGTATGATTTATTGACTCGAGATTTAGATGCACTTCTGCCATCTAGAAAAGTGGGTTTTTTCGAAAATTTGGGCAAACAGACTTATGAGATTTTATATGATTTACTTGATTTTGTTACTTTTCTTGGACATCTGTTTTTAACCTTTTTACATATATTTAAACGTCCTAAAGATTTTCGTATTAAAGAGATTGTCTATCATATTCATCAATCAGGATTTAATGCACTGATTATCATCGGACTGACTTCTTTTCTTGTGGGGATGGTTATTTCCTATCAGGGGTCTGTACAGTTGGCGAAATTTGGTGCAGATATTTTCATCGTTGATACTGTTGCTATTTCGATTACACGAGAGTTAGGACCTATGATAACTGCTATTGTTATCGCTGGACGTAGCGGTTCAGCCTATACTGCAGAAATAGGTGCTATGAAAATTACCGAAGAGATAGCCGCGATGCGTACCATGGGTTTTGATCCTTATACTTTCTTAGTATTGCCACGTGTGATTGCCTTGATGATTGCTTTACCTTTGTTAATTTTCTTTTCAGACATAGTAGGTATTTTGGGTGGAATGGTGGCATCTGATATGCAACTGGGTATCTCTTTTACGCAGTTTATAGACAGACTTTATGAAGTACTTGAAGTTAAACACTATGTACTAGGGATGATAAAAGGACCGGTATTTGCTTTTATTATTGCGGCAATCGGATGTTTTCGAGGTTTTCAAGTCTCTGACAATACCGAGAGTATAGGTTTACATACTACAGCTTCTGTAGTTAACTCCATATTTTTTGTTATTGCTTTTGATGCACTTTTTTCAGTCCTTTATACGGAGCTTAATTTATGAATCCCGTGATAGATATAAAAGGGGTTGTAACACGCTTTGGAGAACGTACCATACATGATGGTGTTAATTTACATATTGATGAAAATGAAATTTATGGTATTTTGGGTGAAAGTGGTTCAGGTAAATCTGTATTGATGAAAGAGATGATTATGCTTTTAAAACCCAATGCTGGTAACATTAGTGTGCTGGGGCGTAATCTCAATGGTATTAGCTATAAAGATGCACAAGAATTACGTTCTGACTGGGGTGTGCTTTTTCAGTTTGGTGCGCTTTTTTCTTCACTGACTATTGCTGAAAATATAGAAATACAACTTAAAGAATATACCAATATTTCTAAAATGATGAGAGATAATTTAGTACGTTCAAAACTGGCACTTGTAGGCTTGGAACCACATGTAGGAGCACTTTACCCAGCAGAACTCAGTGGAGGTATGGTAAAGCGTGCAGCGCTTGCACGAGCTTTGGCAATGGATCCTCATTTGCTTTTTTTAGATGAACCTACTTCCGGTCTAGACCCTATAGGTGCACGTAATTTTGATGCACTAATTGTTGAGCTTCGTGATTTGCTTGGTATTACGGTTGTGATGATTACGCATGACCTTGACAGTATATTTAGTATAGTAGATCGTATGGCAGTTTTGGCAGATAAGCATGTAGTAGCTGAAGGTACATTAGAAAATGTGTTACAATCTAAGCACCCGTTTGTTGAAGAATTTTTTAAGAATGAATATACAAAAGAGAGATTTAAGGAGAAGATAAAAGATGTATAGCAAGGTGAATTATACGATTGTTGGTCTTTTTGTCCTTCTTTTTAGTGCAGGACTTCTGTTTTTTGGATTTTGGCTTGCCAAGTATGGTTTACAGGACAGTTATGATACCTATAAAATAGAGATGAAAGAGTCAATCTCCGGACTTTCTAAAGACTCCAACGTAAAATTACATGGGATAGATATAG
>JALXBG010000144.1 GCA_026991605.1 Sulfurovum sp. | reverse complement strand
AAGGGCACTAGAGAAGAAGCGATAGCAGAATTTTTACAACATCCTTCTCAGTATCCTACACATGCACGTATGATGCCAAATCTTGGTATTACTGCAGATGAAGCGAAAGGTTTGGTAGCATTTCTTAAACATATGAGTAGTATTGATACCAATGGATTCCCTAGAAACTTCTCCAAAACTGTGGAACAATTCAAAACAGGAGGCTCAAATGCTCACTAGTATTAAAACAAATCAGTTTGAAGGTAATAAGTCAAAAGAATTGGGGATGATGTATTTTAGGGTTGCAATTATACTCTTTGGTGCACAGCTTCTTTTTGGACTTGTTGCAGCGTTTCAGTTTATTTTTCCAGGTTTTTTATTTGAAGTACTTGATTTCTCTGTAGCGAGAACTGTACACATCAATGCCTTGGTTGTCTGGATGCTCTATGCAATGATAGGTTCAGTGTACTTTTTAATGCCAGATGAAACAGGTGTTGAAACAGTAGGCATTGGGATTGGAAAACTTGCATTTTGGGTACTTACAGCAGCAGTAACTGTAGTTGTATTGGTTTATATTCTTATTCAAGTAGGTCCAGGTAAAGAGTCATCAATCTGGCTTATCAATGAAGGTAGAGAGTACCTTGAAGCACCACGTTGGGCAGATATCGGTATTGTCGTTGTGGTATTAACATTTTATTGGAATGTTTTTGCAACTTTTATGAAAGCAAAAGTCAAAACAGGCATTATGCAGGTTCTTATAGCTGACCTTATGGCTCTGGCTGGTCTGTACCTTGCAGGAATGTTCTTTACAGATAATATCTCAATGGATCAGTACTGGTGGTGGTGGGTAATACACCTTTGGGTTGAAGCAACATGGGAAGTATTTGTTGGTGCGCTTGCAGCATATGCACTTATTAAACTCATTGGCGCTAAACGTGAAATTGTTGAAATGTGGCTATGGATTGAAGTATTGATGCTCTTTGGATCAGGAATTTTAGGTCTAGGTCACCACTATTTCTGGATCGGAACACCTGAGTATTGGTGGGAGATTGGAGCACTGTTCTCTGCACTGGAGCCAGTACCACTTGTTGCGATGTTTGTTCACGTACTCTATGACTGGGGTAAAGAGCAAGGTGTTGCTCATGCAAAAGGTGAAACAGGTTCTGTGGTAACCAATAGTCCGGCAATGTCTTGGGTAGTACTAAATGCTTTTGGTAACTTTTTGGGTGCCGGTATTTGGGGATTCTTCCATACTCTACCTCAAGTTAATATCTATACACATGGTACTCAGTTTACAGCGGCTCACGGTCACTTGTCATTCTTTGGAGCGTATGCAACTATCTTGATAGGAATGATGTATATTGGTATTCAGTATGCGTATGGTATTAAGATTATGAAAGCAACATTCAAATCTAAAATGGGTATTTTTCTTATCGCTTTTGGTGTGATGGGAATGACGATTGCCTTGACGATTGCAGGATATGAACAAGTACTCATCGAAAGAGCTGAACTTGGTGCTGGATGGAGTGCATTCTTTACTGCACAAGAGATGCCTTGGTATGTACAAGCACAACTTTGGAGAGCCATTATGGGTGTTGTTACATTTGTAGGGTTCATTTATCTAGTATGGGATATGTTGACCATCGGTAAACAAGCTAAATTAGAACAAGAAGGAGCATAATATGCTATTTGAACAAGTGACAGATGTAGTGCCAAGCTTTTTTGCTTGGTTAAATCAAGGACCGCTAACACTAACAATCTTTTTACATACGATAATTATATTGCCAATGTTTTGGATTTATAAATCTGAAAAGAAAAAGTTAGAAGAACAGAAATAGAGTAAAATCTATGAAGGAAATGGGGCTTCGCCAAGCCCCAATTTTAAAAAGTGTCGTCTAGTAAAATAGACAGAAGATTCTATCTAAATGTTCTTAATGAATTAAGAACATTTAGGATAAAGGAGTATAAAATGAAATTAAATAAACTTTTAAGTATCGCTGCATTGACAGCATTGACAGCATCTTTTGCATTTGCAGGTTCATCTAATATGGATTTTGCAAAAGTATTTGAAAAAGAGTGTCAAGGATGTCATGGACCAATACACCAAGGTGGTGTTGGTTCAGATCTTAGACCTAAAGCACTTAAGAAAAAAAGTAGAGAATTTTTAGCAGAGACTATCTTGAATGGTAGAGACAATACAGCTATGCCAGCATGGAATACAAAGTTCTCTAAAGATGATGCAGCTGGTATGATTGATTATCTTATGGATTGGAAAAATACCGTTGAATTAAAACTAGATTTCGATGAAGTACATAAAACATGGACTAAATTAGCAGACCGTGAAGCATTAGCAAAAAAATATCCAAAAGCAGTAGATGTAAAAGATGTAAAAGATATTACATTTGCAACAGAGAGAGATGCTTCTTTAGTTGACTTTATTGACTCAACTACTGGTAAAGTTCTTAGCCGTCATAAAGCAGGATTTGCCGTTCACGTTACCGTAACCAATAAAACAAATCCTCGATATGCTTACTCGATTTCCCGTTCAGGGAGACTTACTATGTTTGATATTGCAGCTCCAGGTCAACCTGCCCTAGCAACAGTTCAAGTAGGTCAAGAGTCAAGAGGATTGGCTGTTTCTCCAAATGGTAAATATGTAATGGCAGGAAACTATAACCCAGGTGGAGCAGTACTTTGTGATGCAAAAACACTTGAACCACTTAAAGTTTACGATACTAGCCGTGTTATTGATATGGATGGGCAAATAGGACCTAGCCGTGTAGCTTACATTGCAGATACACCGTATGGACCTTATTTCTCATTTGCACTTAAAGATGCTGGTCATGTTTATGTTGTAGATTACTCTAAGCCTGATTTCCCAATTGTTGGTGATATTCCAGGTATTGGTAAAGTACTTCATGATGCATTCTTAAATGAGAATAAAGGTGAAGATTTTGGTCGTTATGTACAAGTTGCTTCTCAAGGGTCTGACTTAATGGGTATTATTGATCAAAAGACTATGAAACTTGCAGCTAAAGTGCATACAGGTGAAAAATCTAAACCACACCCAGGTCAAGGTTCTAGCTGGTTCAACAAAAAAATGGGTAAACAACTCAATGCAACCCAAAGTATGAATATTGGTCAAGTAGTTATTTGGAGTTCTCCTGATTGGAAAATAGTTAAAAAAATCAAAACTGCTGGTGGTGGTCTGTTTGTAGGTACGGGTGAAGACACTCCTTGGATTTGGTCTGACTGTGTTCTTGCTAAACCTGAATTTTACAATGAAGTACACTTAATCAACAAAGAGACATTAGAGACTGATAGAATTATCAAAGTTGGTAAAACTAAAGGTCAACTTATTGATGCAAAAACTAAAAAAGTACTCCAAGAGTGGGATGCAACACAACATGAGAAAGTTGCTGTAAATGAAAAAGCATTTGGTCAAGAAAAAATCTTACCTATGCCTGACCATTTAGGTAAAGCTGTAAAAGATCCTGTACAGCCAAGATTGCTTCATGCTGAACCTGCTAACCATGGTAAATGGACAATGATTTCTGAGTGGACAACAGGTAGAATTGGTATCTACGAGTCTGAAACAGGTAAATTTGTTAAGTATATTGAAAACTTGACAACACCTACGTTTACTTACTCAGTTGAGCATAGACAACATATTCCTGGTGCATAATTAACTTTTGCCCTCTCTCAACTTGCCCCCTGTTCGGGGGAGGGTGATTTAGGGAAGTGATGGCTTAGTCTCCTTGTAAGTCACTTCCCTAAATTACCTAAACGAGTTTATTATGAAATTCAATGTACTATTTTCTCTTATTTTTTTAATCTTTTTAAATGCTAAATATTTGGATAATCATTCCTGTAATGAGTGTCATGAAAAGATTTACGAAGAATATCAATCTTCTTTTCATGCAAAAGGGTATTTTAATGATAATTTACACCGTAAAATAGCAGATAAAGTAGACAGTGAAAAATATTCATGTGCTACATGTCATATGCCAATGGCAGATAATCTTAAAGATTTACTTTCTGGAGAAGCTAGACCTGACAGATCTAATCAAACACATACTGATGCTGTAAGTTGTTATTTTTGTCATACTATAGCGTATGTAAAAACAGCACATACGTTTAATATAAACATTAAAGCCAGACAAGCTAAAAATTACAAACCCACACTTTATGGAAGACTCAATAATCCTGTAAAAAGCGATAAACACTCTTCAACTTCAAATCCTGTCTATGCTAAAAAAGTTTGTATGGGATGTCACTCTCATAAACTTAATGAAAATAATGTAACTATCTTTAGGGCAATGCAAGGAAAAGAAGCAAATAAAAAAGAGCAAAATAGCATAGAATGCATAAAGTGTCATATGCCAGAAGTATCTGGTGGAGCTGAAAAAATAGACAAGAGGACTAGAGGACAACATGCAAGCCATAAATTTTTAGGAATCCATGATGTGGAGTTTAGAAAAACAGGTGTAGATATCAATATTTCAACAACAGATAAACAATTGAGTATTACACTTACAAATAAGATGGAACATCCACTTATTATACAACCTGCGCGGGCAAAGTACTTAAAAATAGAGATACTGCATAAAGGTAAAGTGATATGGAAAAATTATGCCAAAGAACCTAGTGAAGATAAACAGGGGTATTTTGCCTATAGCTTTAAAAAAGATGGTAATACAGTTATTATCCCTGCACATGCTACCAAAGGGCGTGTCTATAACCTTGAAGCAAAAGAGAAAAAAACATTGCTCTATGATATACCAATAGTAAAAAAAGGTGATAAAGTTACAGTAGCACTTTATGTACAATTGGCAAAAAGTGATTGTGCCAAAGTGGTAAATTTGTCTGAGAGTAACCTGACGCAACCACAGTTGATGAAAGAAGAAATCTTTATTCAAAATTGATATGACTCAATAGACTTATTAAAGTCTTTAAGTACAATAGATATAATTAATTTTAAAGGATATATCTATGAAGATTTTATTATCTGCCCTTCTTTTGGGTGTAACTATTTTTTCAACAACCCTAAATGCAAAAGAGAAATATTTTGTTGTAGAACGGGAGAGTGCATCTGTCGCTGTCATTGAAGATGGCTTAGTACGCAGACATATGGAAAATATGCATAACATGAATCATGGTATTATTAAATTTGATGGTGATGATGCATATCTTATCTCTCGTGATGGTTATGTAGTAAAATTTGACCCAAAAACAGAAAAAAAAGAAGCAGAGTATAAAACAAGCAAATCAGCTATTGGATTTGTTATTGGTAAAAACTATGTAGCAGTTGCGAACTATGATGATAAATCAGTAGATATTCTCACACGTGATTTAAAGCCTATAGACAAGATAGTGACAGGTTCTAAAAATGTAGGGATTAAAACCTATAAAAATATGATTGTTTTTGCACAAATGGATAATGATAAAGTCACTGTACTTAAAGATGAAAATGCAGGTAAAGGGTTACCGAAATTTAAAATTTTTAAAGAGTTTAAAGTAGGTAAAATGCCTTTTGATGCGATGATAAAAAACAATACATACATCGTAGGATTTTTCCTTACTAAGGCTTTTGGTGTTATAGATTTAGATAAGATGGAGTTCTCTGAGATTAAAGTGACGTCTAAAGATAACAAACCTGTACTTAAAGTACCGCACTTTGGATTTTGGAGTCTTAGTGAAGATAAGACATTCATCCCTGCTGTGGGTGACAACGCTGTAATGGTCTACGATAATAAATTTAACTTTATTAAAAATGTAGAGATGCAGGGGTTACCTGTATTTACCTCTCTAAGTCCAGATAAAAAGTACTTGGCAGTGACATTCTCAGGTAAAGACTTTCCCACAATTCAAATACTTGATACAAAAACATTGAAGATTATAAAAACATTTACATTTACAGGTAAGGTGCTTCATGTTAGATGGTCAAAAAAATATCCTGAATTGTATGTTTCAGTCAATGATGCCAATCAGGTGAATGTGATAAATACTGATGAGTGGTTTCTTGAAAGAGAGATATTCCAAGTTGAGCATCCTTCAGGAATTTTCCTCTATCAAATGCCTAACAAAAAGTAATAATGGTGAAGCAGCTAAAGTATTTTTTGTTACTTTTGCTGTTACCCCTATGGCTTCTAGCCAACCATGTACATTGGATGGGCGATTATGATAAGGCATTACAACTTGCACATAAGCAAAATAAACCTTTGGTTGTATTGGTCGTCAAAAAAGACTCTAAAATGTGCAATAAGATTTTACATCAACAGTTTATGAACCATCCCTATATAGATACTATTAACGATAAAATGATAGCAGTCATGGTCACCTATGAAGGAAAGCTCTCTTACCCTGTTGAAATGTACTATACAACGATTTTCCCCACACTTTTTTTTGTAGATACAAAGAGAGAAATTTTTATGTATGAACCATTATATGGGGAGAGGATAGAAAATAATATTCTAGAAAATGTACTATCACACATAAATCTGTAGGTTCGATGAAATCGAACAGATTATTTTATGGGTTTTAATTTTAGTAAGTTTTGAGCCTTAATAACAGTTACTACCTATGGCATGAAAATAGAGGGCATTGTCAAGAGGTATAGATAATTACGTTCATATTATCATATATCTAATCTATATTTTTGGAGGTAAATCCACCTTTTATATCAAGAAGTTTAATATATTTAAGTAACTTATTCATATTCTCTTTTTGACCAACAAGAATTAAGCTATTTGTTGCATTGCTATCAATAACTTTTACTTGTTCTCTTTCAATATATATAGGGAATAAAGATTGTGACATAACACTTATATCTGCATAAATATCTTTTATAGGAGTTTTATTAAATTTGACAATTGTTGTCTCAAATGGCTGCATCGACTCGATTTTATTAATTACTTCTTGTATTCTCTTTATAGTCTTTGGATATGCTCTAAGTACTAGTATATTATCATTCTTAAAAGAGATAACTTTTGCCTTTCTACCTATAAGTGGTTTAATTTTTGCACGTACGACAGCAGCGTTATGTTGCTTTAGAGTAAAAAATGCCGTTTTCATTACATTTGAAGAAGTTGTTTTATTAACATCTATAGTAGATTTTATATTTTTTGTCTCTTCTGCATTTAGTGATACTACTGATAATAGTGAAACTATTAATATTTTTTTAATGATTTTCATATTCTAATCCCTAATTTTAATGTAATAAATAACTTTTGATTCTATACAAGAATTATAACTTGTTTATCTTATTACTCTATGATAATTGTGGCATACCTATCAAACTTTAAATAACAACAAACCTCATATCACCCAAACACCATAACAACCCTTACAGAGAAAGTGTGATAGTTTTTATGTTATCTTATGTGGTGGGTTAGCACCAAATGCATACACTACGATAAAAGCCCACCCTACAGGAGGTTGAGTCCTTCTTCAATACTTGTGACTTTGCCCGTTAAAAACAAAATAACCGCAGCATTAAATTGAGCCAGTTCCATAAAGGCATCCGTAGGATTGTGAAGTTGTGATAAAGAGCTTTCTAATGAGATGCGTTCTGTAGATTTTCTATAGTCAATACCATAGGCTTTGGGATCTACTTTGATCTCTGTTATTTCATTATTTTCTACGATAGTTACTGTACATTTGGAAAATATCTCAGGGGTGCCTTCGTTGCCTTTAATGATAATGAGTTTTTTATAGCGGTCTTTGTAGAGTTGGATGTATTTGTCTACAAAAGGTTTATGAAAAGCACCGATGATGGCAGTGTCACTTTGGGTGATGCCTAAGAGTTTTTCTATGGTGTTAAATGAAGAACGCAGTCCCAATTTTTCTCGTATCTCAGAAAATGCATAAAGCTCTGGGAAGTATTCACTTCGGTCATAGTAGTAGATATTGTTTTCTAGAGGTGTATTGTCACATATCTCTTTGAGTGTGGTACCCTCTTTGGCTGGTTGTAGTAGTCCTCCATGTAAAGAGAGATTGATATCAAAACCTTGTAGGTACTTGGCAGTAAGAGGTAGAATGTAAGGATTTTTGATTTTACCGTCGTAGGGGTATCCAAACTCTATGGAGTTAGCAAGAGGTGTGTGTTTGACAAACTCATCAAAAACTTCAAGTGAGCCTGCAAACTCTTCTAGGCTCTCTCCTTTGACTCTCCAGCCCAACATAAAAGCAGCCACCTGTTCAGGCAGTACTTCTTGTTTTAAAAAAGCACGCATGACGATTTTCATCTCTTCTTTAGTGAGGTCTCTGTTACGTTTGGAACCCGTACCAACACATTTAAGGTAAGGGAGAAACTCTCTACTTGTCATTAGAAATCATTTAGGTCTATGCTTGACTTGGCATAGTTAGAAACATTAGACTCAAAGAAATTACTTTTAACTTCATTCATCTCTAGATGTTTGGTTACAAGTTTTTGTAGGTATGTCGCACTGCTTTCTTTAAAAATAGCCTTAAGACCTATTTTTTTGAGTCTATCATTTGCATAGTTATAGACAGTATCTTCCATGAGTTCGGGAGTAACACCCATGATAGGGTATTGTTCAAGTAGATATTTACCATATTCTAGTTCTATATTGACGGCATCTTCTATCATGGTGTAGGCAGCATCTATCGTACTTGTTTGTATCTTATTCTCTTTTTGGATGGTTTTAAAGATGTTTGCAAAGAGTGGCAGATGAGTGTTAAGCTCATCCCGTGCGATAAACTTTATCATATCTCTAGCCCCTGGCACTTTGTCACCTAGTAGGTAAATATAGCTAAAGCCTAGTAAAAAGTAGATACCTTCCAAGTTCACAGATGCCATCGCTGAGAGTAACATCTTATCTATAGAGCCACCATCAATGTAGCGTGCAAACTGTTCGGCAATTTTTTGATTTTTTTGGTTGAGCATCTGGTCATGTTTGTAAAGGTTAAAGACTTCATCGGAGTTACCACAGGCATCAAGCAATACAGCATAACTTTTAGAGTGATTGACCTCTTGCATGATTTGTAAAGAGAGTACAGATTTGACTAGGCGATTGTTTGCAAGTCTTCTAAAATCGCTGAGGTACTCTTCTTGGGCTGAGTCATTAAAGCTGAGTTGTGCAAAAGTCATTTTATAAATGGCTTGTTCATTGTCGGTGAGTTGGTCGAAGTTTTTTTTCTCAGTACTGGTGTTAACCTCACTTGGGAACCACGTATTGGCATTCATAAGGTCATATATATTGCTGTCCCACTTATATTTGGAACGGTTAAAGTCAACAAATCCAGAAGGAGAACCACCAAATATTTTTTCGTCTAGTATCTCTTCACCCTGAGGGTTATAGTAATGTTTTACATCCATGATAATGTGCTCCTAAGTAAAAGATTTTATCTTTTTATACACCTTGAATACTTGATACTTATCAATAGTACCTCTATCTCTTTTGAATATAATCATTAATATGAAGCATAAAAAAACAGTACTCATCACAGGAACAAGCTCTGGTATGGGTAGGGCAACAGCAGTCTACTTAGCAAAACAAGGTTATGTTGTCTATGCTGGGACAAGAACACCGCATAAACTTTTTGACATACAGTCTGAAAATATTCGTCCCATTCACTTAGATATCACTGATTTTCAAAATATTGAAAAAGCACTTTTATATATACCAAAAATTGATATTCTCATCAATAATGCCGGATATGGCTTAGTTTCTACAGTAGAAGATGTGACAGAGGAAGAGATGTTTGCCCAGTTTAATGTGAATGTCTTTGGAGTCTTGAGACTGTGTAAAGCAGTGATTCCAAAGATGCGTCATCAAAACGATGGAATTATTATCAATATTTCTTCTTTTTTGGGGAAGATAGGACTCCCATTACTGACTTTTTACAATGCCAGTAAATATGCAGTAGAGGGCATCACTGATTCGCTTCGTTATGAACTTAAAGATTTCAATATACGTGTGCACTCTATCATGCCAGGCTTTTTTGATACCAATTTTGCAAAAGATAATTTAGTCATGAATGCAAAAACATTTGAAGAAGATTCTACTTATGCTACATTGGTATCTACTTTAGCCCCTACGATTGTAGAGCAAATTAATAGTGGTAATGATGCATCAGAGGTGGCTCAAATGATTTTAGAAATTATAGAAAAAGAGGATTCCCCTGCACGACAAACAGCGGGAGATAAAGCCAAAAAATTCATCCCTATGAAAAAAGAGTTAAGTGATGAAGACTTTGAGCGTAGGGTAAGAGCCTATTATCATCTATAGGTATTTGCTTAGTGGGGTAATAAATAATGGATAGTTTCTTTTTTAATATCACAGATACAAAATATAAAAAAACAGAACTTTTTAAAGGAAAAGAAGGATATCTAAATAGGGTAGATATTTCAAATGGTATTGTTTTTTTAGAGAGTAAACTGGTGCAGTATACTCAAGAGGTGACATTAGAAAACTTAGACAGAATGCTTCTCTTTGTCATGGTAAAAAAAGGTACACTTAGACTTTATGATAGGCTCTCGCAGAAAGAAATGAAAGTAAAAGACGGGGAGATAGCACTTTATGTTTCTTCTAAACAAGATATGACTTTAACGATGGAAAAGTCTAAAAGTTCGGATATCTTTATTTTATGTATCTCAGACTTTTTTTTAAAGCGCTATTTGAGTGCAGGAGAAAATGAAATTATTGATTTTCTATATCATGAAATACAAAAAGATGTGTCACTTAAAATGATTGATAAGCAACCTATAGATGCATTGAGCCTTTATATTGTAGAGAAGATTTTAAATGTTTCAGTTGATGAAAGGATGCAGAGTATACGTGCAGAACATCGTGTGATAGAGTTTATGATACATCGCTTTTCTTTGTTGGATTATTTCTCTGAGGAGATAGATGCTATATCCTTAGAACTTGCAGCAAAGGCAAAAGCGATTTTACTTCAAAATTTTATTTCCCCGCCTACCATAGAATCTTTGGCACACCTTTGTGCTACAAATGAGTCCAAGCTTAAAAAAGTATTTAAAAAAGTGCATCAAACTACGTTGCATGCGTATGTGCAAAAACTCCGGCTTGATGAAGCAAACTTATTATTAAAAGAGGAAGATTTAACTATTGGACAGATAGCAAAAAGAGTAGGCTATAAACACCAAGGACATTTTTCAAAACTCTTTTTTGCTACCTATGGTATTTATCCAAAGGCACTTATGAAACATTAGAGGTTCCTTTAATTCTCTTTCTTTATCATCCATTTTTTAAAAGGCTGAAGCGAATCTATATAATCTGCTACATCTTTAAATTCTTTATCAGTTAATGGCAGTGTAGGCATGGCATTGGCAGAGTAGCCAAATGCTTCATACCAAGTATAAGGATCTTTAGCATATTCCTCTATTTCTTCTTTTCTTTTGGTGTAAGAGACGATGTTAAAATCTGGTCCTAACCCATAGCCACCATTAACAGTATGACAGATGGCACAGTTGGCAGCATAAACTGCTTTCCCTTCTTCTATATCTGCTAGAAGGTGGGTAGTGGTGAATATAATAAGTAAAAAAATAAGCTGTTTCAAGACAGATTCCTTTTATGATTTTTGAATTAAGAGTAAAATACTCTTAATTAAGTATAAGTGCAATATATCGAATTATTTTTATTTGTTTCTTGACATATATCAATAATAAGATAAATAT
>JALXBG010000143.1 GCA_026991605.1 Sulfurovum sp. | reverse complement strand
TTATGATATCCCTGATGATTTAATGGAAGCGTTAACCCCTATTGTTGATTTTGATAAATGCAACAGTGCATATGATGGTGCATTGACAAACAATATGATTTGTGCGGGATATTGGGTAAGCACTAGAGATAGCTGTCAAGGAGACAGTGGGGGTCCATTAATAGTAGATAATACATTGGTAGGCATTGTAAGTTGGGGAAATGGTTGTGCAGAAGATGGGTATCCGGGTGTGTATACAAGAGTACAAAATTATACACAATGGCTAAAAAGTTATGTACCATATGTACCTACAAAAACTTGGGCACCTATTATGATGGATGAGATTATAACATTTGTCCCTACTCAACAATAAATATATAATACATACTATAATAGTAGTGATACTTTGACATTTCAGGCAAAAAGGAATATAATGTCACTACTACATAGAAGTATATGAGATACTTCACGTAAAACCTTCACAATTCATACCCAAATACAAGAGGACATATGAGCGATAACAAAAAATCTTCTAATGGCAACAATGCCAACAGAAAAAATAGAACCCATGTACCAGTCAATGGTCACAAAATTGAAGACCTTCAAAAACTCCCCCTTACTGAACTTGTTGAAATAGCCAAAGAAGTAAAAGTTGAAAACCCTAACGAATTTCAAAGAAAAGACCTTATTTTTGAAATCTTAAAATCACAAGTCTCAGCCGGAGGATTCATCCTCTATACGGGTATCTTGGAGATAATGAATGATGGCTATGGTTTCTTACGCTCTATCGATGGGAACTTTGCCAACTCTTCAAATGATACCTATGTATCTGGTACACAGGTGAAACGTTTTGCACTTAGAAACGGAGATATCGTTACGGGTCAGGTACGTGCGCCTAAAGATCAGGAGAAATACTATGCGCTCCTTAAAATAGAAGCGATTAACTACCTGCCACCTGATAAATCTAAACAACGTCCGCTTTTTGACAACCTTACGCCACTTTATGCGATGGAACAACTCAAGATGGAGTACAACCCGATGAAAATGACGGGACGTGTACTTGATCTTTTCTGTCCGATAGGTAAAGGGCAAAGAGCACTCATTGTAGCACCTCCAAGAACAGGTAAAACGGAGCTTCTTAAAGAGCTTGCACATGGTGTGACACACAACAATCCAGATGCTTCTCTTATGGTTTTACTTGTAGATGAGAGACCAGAAGAGGTTACTGACATGCAACGTTCAGTCAAAGGTGAAGTGTATGCTTCTACATTTGACCTTCCAGCACAAAATCATGTAAGAACTGCAGAAATGGTGATAGAAAAAGCCAAAAGACGAGTAGAAATGGGAAAAGATGTCATCATCTTACTTGACTCTATTACAAGACTGGCACGTGCATACAACACGGTAACTCCAAGTTCTGGTAAAGTACTCTCTGGTGGTGTCGATGCCAATGCACTACATAAGCCAAAACGTTTCTTTGGTGCTGCTAGAAATATAGAAGAAGGTGGAAGCCTCACTATTATTGCGACTGCACTGATAGACACGGGTTCTCGTATGGATGAGGTTATCTTTGAAGAGTTTAAAGGTACAGGTAACTCTGAGGTTGTGCTTAGCCGTCATGTGTCAGAGCGTCGTATCTACCCTGCAATCGATGTAACCAAGTCTGGTACACGTAAAGAAGAGCTCATGGTAGATGCACTTACCCTTCAAAAAGTATGGGCACTTCGAAATGCTATGCAAAACATGGAAGAGGTAGAAGGGCTTAAGTTCCTCTTCTCTAAGATGATGAAAACAAAATCCAATGAAGAGTTCCTCTCCATTATGAATGAAGGTGCATAAAGTACAATGTTGAAAATCGGTGTCTTTGATTCTGGTTTGGGAGGTTTAACCGTAGTTAAATCTTTAAGTCAAATTATAAAAAATACTGAATTATTTTATATTGCAGATACAAAAAATGCACCTTATGGTGAAAAAACTACTGAACAAATATTACAATATTCTCTTGATATCACACATTATTTTATAAAAAATCATCAAATAGATGCTTTGGTAGTAGCGTGTAATACAGCTACATCTGTTGCAATCAAAACACTACGTAAAAAATATCCTGAATTAATTATAGTTGGTACAGAACCTGCAGTCAAACCTGCTATTGAACAGACAAAAACAGCAAAAGTAGGTGTACTTGCCACTCCTGCCACGCTTAGAGGTGATAAGTATCAAGTATTGGTAAAAAAACTTTCAAATATAAAAGAAGTTAAATTATTTGAACAGGCATGTCCGGGTTTGGTTGAACATATTGAAAATGGCACTTTAGAGAATAAAGAGAGTTTGATACTATTGGAAGCATGGCTGAACCCTATGAAAAAAGCAGATGTAGATACCATCGTACTTGGTTGTACACACTATCCTCTTGCAAGTAAAATTATTAAAAAAATTATGGCAACAGATGTGGTTTTGTTAGACTCAAGTAAGGCAATTGCAAAAAGATTATTGACATTACTTTTAGAAACAGGACACAAAAATGAGGGAGAATTATATTCCAAGTTCTATACTACAGGTAAAATAGATGAAAAGTTTGTTGAGAACTTAATTCGAAGCTCTATAGAGTTTATAGCCCTATAGATTCTCTCACTTTAGACATCTTTTCACTAGCAATAGTACTTGCCTTTTTGGCACCCATAGCCAAGATATCATTGACCTCATCCATATGAGAGAGATAATACTCACGTTTCTCACGCGCTTCGCCTAACTCTTCCCAAATTAACTCTTTGAGATACTTCTTAAAGTGACCATACCCTTCTTTCCCACTTTTGTAACGTGCTTGGAGTTCTTGTTTTTGTGCCTCATCTAAAAAGAGTGCTGCTAAGGCATAAATATTGTCATCTTCCCACTCTAAAGGTTCACCCAATGGTGTAGAAGAGGAGATGATTTTATTACATCTCTTCTGTAAAGGTTTTTCATCCATAAAAAGATCGATAGCATTGTCATAAGACTTAGACATTTTTTGTCCATCGATCCCAGGAATAGTAGCTACTTCTTCTGCTACCTTGTGTTCAGGAAGTACAAATATCTCTCCATACTCATTGTTGAATTTAGTGGCAATGTCACGGGTCATTTCTACATGTTGTATCTGGTCTTTACCTACAGGGACTATCTCAGTGTCAAGCATAAGAATATCAGCTGCCATAAGAACAGGGTAAGAGAAAAGTGCATGATTGGCAGAGATACCTTTGGCTACTTTGTCTTTGTATGAGTGCGCACGTTCTAGTAAGCCCATAGGCGTAAACTTAGAGAGTATCCAGTAAAGTTCCAACACTTCAGGCACATGGCTTTGTACCCAAAAGGTGGTTTTATTTGGGTCTATTCCTACAGAGAGATAGTCCACTGCAGCATCTATAGTGTATTGTCTGAGTGTATCTGCATCTTTTGAAGTAGTGAGTGAATGGTAGTTGGCTATAAAAGTAAAAAGTTCATTCTCTTCTTGAAGTTCCACCATAGGTTTCATGGCTCCAAAGTAGTTACCAATGTGAAGTTTTCCTGAAGCTTGGATTCCTGTAAGTACACGCATAATGGCTCCTGCTATAATTTGTGCAAATTATAGCAGGAGAATTAAAAATTAAAAGTTAAAAATTAAAAATTGGGTTTTAAAATTCATCATCTTCTTCAAAACGTTGA
>JALXBG010000142.1 GCA_026991605.1 Sulfurovum sp. | reverse complement strand
TCACAATCACGTTTACAAATACTATGGAGTTGTTTTGTATTGGAAGAGTGTTTCCCACCGATAACAATCATCACATCGGCGTCTTTTGCCAATTCAGCTGCAGCATCTTGATTTTCAAAAGTTGCATTACAGATCGTATTAAATACACGTATCTCTTTACGTGTTAACATAAGAGCATTGACTATTTTTGCAAAATCTTCAGGCTTTTTTGTTGTCTGGGAAACAACCGCAACTTTACCACGCAGAGGAAGCTCTTCCAACTCTTCTGGTTCTAAAACAATAAATGCATCATCAGGATATGTAGCATAACTCACCACACCTTTTATTTCAGGATGACTTGCATCACCAAAAATAACGATGCTATACCCCTCTTCACTCATCTTTGCCACAATATTTTGTGGTGTTGTCACATAAGGACACGTAGCATCTATAATTTTATTGTCTTGTGCTTTAAGCTGTGCCAATTCATTTTTAGGGATACCATGTGTACGAATCACCACAGAATCATCTGAATTAACATCTTCAAACTTCTCTGCAAGACCAATGTTGAAGCCCTCTTTAAGACGATTAATCTCATCTTTATTATGAATAAGTGGACCATAGGTCTTAGAGCCTCTATGCTCTTCAGCTATCTCAATAGCACGTTTGACACCAAAACAAAATCCATAGCTAGATGCGAGTTGTATTTTCATTGTATTACCTTAATTCAGCGTTACACTCAGATTCCAATGCTGACATAATCTCAGCCATAACAGACTCTATATCTGCATCTTCAAGTGTTTTTTCCATAGACTGAATGAAGAAACGCACTGTTAGAGATTTTTTATCTCCGAGTGCTTCATCTTCATAAATATCTACAGGATAAATATCTTTAAGCATATCTAGTTCAAGTCCATTGAGTACTTTAGCCACTTCATAGTATCCCATAGACTTGTCTATCACTACAGAGAGGTCTTTATAGACACCCTGAAATTTAGAGATAGGGGTTGCATTGATATGTTTAGGTAACAATGCATCAAACTCAATCTCAGCGATAAATGTCACAGGTACACCATAAGCCTCTTGTACTGTGGGGTGAAGCTTAGAGATAAATCCACATACCTTACCATCTACAATCACATTCGCAGATTGATAAGGGTGTAAGAGTCCATTCTCATAGGTACACGGTTCAAGTTCAAAGGCACCGATGACTGCACCCACCTTTTGTGTAAATGTTGAAAAGTCTATCGTTGTAGGTTTTCCTGCATTTCTTACATTCTCTCCTTCACTCTGTCCTGAGAATACAAAAGATATCACTTCACTCTGCTCACGTTTAGGCGTAAATACAGCACCAATTTCAAAAAGCGGTATGGACTTTTTCGTATAACTCACATTACGTTTTACTGCATTCAGCAAGTTAATTAAAAGTGTACTTCTTAAAGTATTAAGCTCTTCGGCTATAGGGTTTGCAAGTTCCAATGCTTCTTCTGTAACAGGGAAACCATACTTCTGTAACAATGTTTTATCTGAAAACACATAAGAGACATTTTGATAGTATCCTGCACCCACAGCACGGTTTTTAAACTCTTTTTTTGCTTTATAACGCGCTGTTACATCATTGAGACGTGCTTTTTCAGCAAAAACAAATGGCTTAGCCTCGATGTTGTTAATCCCGATAATACGTACAATCTCTTCAGCCACATCTTGAATGTGCTTAATGTCATGTCTAAAGAGTGGTACCACCACAGCTACAGCATCTTCAGCCATCTTAGAAATTTCAAATCCAAGTTTCTGCAAGATAGTTACTATACGAGATAGCTCAATATCCATACCAATAATAGAAGATATCTCGTTTGCATCCACAATCACTGTTGCATGTTCTCTTTCAACATTTACGTTCAATGAACCTTCATAACATGAGATATCTGTATAGTTATCCATCAAAGAAGCAAGCATTGAAAGCCCAAACTCTAACTCAGGGTTAGAACCACGTGACGTTTTATAATACAATTCATCTGTTCTTAGTTTAGCTGTTGACACTGCCTCGACCAAAGTATCTGGGTTGATATAGCTTGCTTCTATTAAGAGCTCTTTTGTCTCATCAGTAGCTATACTCTCTTCTGTCTGGTTTACTCCTACAACAGAACACCCTTTGCCATTGGCAAGTATTTCAGTAATACCTTTGGCTTTGGCTGTTGGCAATACCACAACTTTGTTCTCTTCGTTATGGAAACAACTACTCTCATATCCACGTAAAATCACACCTGTTGCGTGTGTGGCATACGCAAATAAAGAAGCCAATTTATCCTTAGCTTCCACACCTACCATCGCCAAACGTAGATTGACAAGGAAACTACTCTCTACACTCTCAACTGTTGCGAGTTTATAGCACAAGTCAGCATCCATCTGCCCCTCAGTATGAATCTCAGCAGCTCTTGCAATACCAAGTTTCATTTTCTCCTCTTGTTTATACTCAAAAGGTTTCATCTCGATATCAAGTGCAGAAGACAAGTCTCTAGCTACACCATATACAGAGAGACAATCACCACGGTTTGCAGTCAGTTCCAGCTCGATGATAGTATCTGCTACTTTCTCATAACTACCAAACTCACGTCCTACTTCAAGTTCTCCGATACTCTCATCGAGTATCATAATCCCTTTGCCCATATCTGGCAGTCCAAGTTCAGATGATGCGCAGACCATACCTTCAGACTCAACACCACGAAGTTTGGCATGTTTAATTGCAAAGTTCCCTGGAAGCACTGCACCTATGGTAGCCACAGCCACATATTCAGCATCTACCACATTGGCTGCACCACAGACGATTTGTCTCGTGCCACTTCCCACATCTATCTGACAGACGTTAAGCTTATCTGCATCAGGGTGTTTTTCACAACTAAGGATTTTACCAACGACTACTTTCTCTACGATTTTAATCTCACTCAGACTATCCACTTCAAGTCCAATGCTGTTAAACGTCTCATAAAGCGTCTCATTAGACACATTACTAAGGTCTATAAATTCCTGTAACCAAGATCTTGTAATTATCATCTAAACTGCTCCAATAGTCTTATATCTCCCTCAAACAGACTTCTTAAGTCTGGTATCTTATGCATCAACATCGCAAAACGCTCTACACCCAATCCAAAGGCATAACCACTGACATCTTCATAGCCTACTGCCTTAAAGACATTCGGATCTACAATACCACATCCAAGCACTTCCAGCCAACCGGTATGTGAACAGATACGACACCCTTCTCCTTCACAGAAGATACAGCTAATGTCTACCTCAGCAGACGGCTCGGTAAAAGGGAAGAATGAAGGTCTAAAACGTACCTCAACATCTCCAAACATATACTGTAAAAAGTCAGTAAGTATAGACTTTAGATGTGCAAAACTCACTTTGCCTTTTTCGTCTACTACCAAACCTTCTACTTGGTGAAACATCGGTGTATGTGTCACATCAAAGTCACGTCTAAACACAGTACCCGGTGCTATCATTCTGATAGGAGGCTTTGTCTCAAGCATCGTACGTATCTGCACTGGTGAAGTATGCGTTCTGAGTAATCCACCATCTTTAAAGTAAAAAGTATCCTGCATATCACGTGCGGGGTGGTACTTAGGCAAGTTCAAGGCTTCAAAGTTATGAAAGTCATCTTCCACCATAGGACCAGACTCAACAGCAAAGTTCAATGCCACAAAATAATC
>JALXBG010000141.1 GCA_026991605.1 Sulfurovum sp. | reverse complement strand
ATGATGAGACCCAAACTAATGAAGATGAAATTAGAAAATTGCTTAAATAAGCAGAATATATAGAGGATAATAGTATGACTTTTTCAGATGAAGATATTTATGAAGCAGTAAAGCATCATTTACCTACAGTGAATGAGTATGTGGAGTCTCATGGTGGAGCCATCAGATTACTCGGGACAAAAGATGGGAAAGTATATATAGAACTCACAGGAGCTTGTCATGGATGTAGTATGAGTTTGATGACAACCAAAATGGTGGTACAGAAAAAACTCAGAGAGCTTATCCATCCTGAATTGATTGTAATAAATGTAGATGGTACTCCTGAAAATGCACTTCCAGAGACAGTCTATAGTGAAGAAGAGGAAGAGCCTGAAGAAGAGGTAGAAGAGATAAGTGTATGGGATAAAGTGAAAAAATTATTTTAAAAAGGACAATAATGCATTATATTTATATGGTTTTAGTACTTTTGATATTTTCTGGATGTGACAATAGTAGTAAAAAAATAGATTATGATGGTGAGATGCTTTTAAAACAAAAATGTGCTATATGCCACAATTTAAAAATGCCACCAGACACTTATGAAGATGAAAAAGCACCACCTATGATGGCTGTTGTTTTTCATCTGAAAGATTTCATGAAAATTACGATGGATGATGAGAAGTTTAGTAAATTCATTCCTTTTGTACAAGATTATGTACTTGAACCAAGTAAAGAAAAATCTTACTGTGACGAGGAGAGTCTTAAAACATATGGTGTAATGCCTTCGCAGAAAGGAAATGTCAGTAAAGATGAACTTAAAGCTATTGCAGAGTATATGTATGATTTTTATGATCAGGAGGTGTATCTTAAAGAGATGCAGGAAAAATCTGCCTTTGATGCTTTACCAAAAGGCGAACAGTTAGTATTGAAAACTGGGTGTTATAACTGTCATGACACAGTAAAAAATAAAGTTGGTCCTTCCTTTAAAAGTATCGCACAAAGTAAAAATAAAGAAATTATTTCAGTAATTCAGAATGGAAGTCAGGGAAAATGGAAACAATTTCACAATATGATGATGCCTGCATTTAAAAATAAATTTTCAAAAGAAGAGTTGAAAATTTTGGAAGAATGGATCAATTCTTTAGCTACAATAGAAGAAATAAAACCATGGAGTGTAAAAAATGCTATTTAATCTTGATAAAGATAAAGCAATCAATGAAACCTATAAATTGATGGCACAGACTATCATCCCTAGACCCATAGCATGGGTAGTGACAGAAGATGAAGGAGTAGTGAATATTGCTCCTTTTTCTTATTTTATAGGATTGTCCTCTGAGCCTGCTTCTGTACTTATTTCCGTAGGACATAAGCCTGACGGTAGTCCTAAAGATACGCTTTCAAATATACGTAAACATCAAAAATGTACTATTTGTATGGTAAAAGAGGAAGATTTAGAGAAGATGCACTTTTCTTCTAAAGGATTAGATAAAGAATTGAGTGAGGCAGAAGTTTTTTCAATAGGAACGAAGCCTTTGGTAGAGGGCTATCCTCCTATGATAAAAGGGGTACCGTGTGCCTATGTCTGTGAGCTGAATCAAGAGATAGATTTGGGAGGTGGCAGTACGATTCCTTTGGTTTTAAATGTCAAAGAGATATTTGTTGATGATGAGGTGATTACGGATAAAGAAAGATTGACTATCTCTTTTGACCCTGTAGCACGTATAGGCAAGAGTTATGCTTTTTTAGGGGAGGAGATAAAAGCCCCTACAATACCTTAAGTTTAACCATATAGTTAGTGTGTATTGCTGACAGGCAGATAATATGCCACTGCAATAAGTGAGATAACAATACCAAGCCATATGCTTGGTATCCATCTATATTTCCCTGTAACATTTTTGAGTTCCATAAAATAATCCAATACCAATTGTACTTTTATAAATGTTGTTATAAGCAGTATGGCTACAAAAAAACTATTGATATAATGCAACTGTCCCAAGAGATAAGCAAAAATAGTTAAGCCTACTAAAATTATCCAAACAATTTCTAAAATTTTTGTCATCTTTTTGCCTTATCTTATAATATATACTAATGGAAAGAGAATAATCCATAAAAAATCCACCATATGCCAATACGCAGCACCACTCACTATCCCTTTATGATCTTCGATGGTATAGCCATAGATTCTTGTCTTTTGAAAGATATTAAATAAAATAATAGAGCCTAGAAGCACATGCATAAAGTGAAAGCCGGTCAGCATAAAATAAAACATAAAGAACTTGTTTGTACTAAGGGTAAGTCCTTCCCCAAACATATGAGAAAACTCAAATATCTTATTGACTAAAAACCCAGCACCAAAAATCATAGCAAGAAACAACCATTTAGATGCTTTTTTATTGAACTCTTCACGGCGATCATCTGTCATGTTTTGAATACTTGTGACTGCTTTTACTACAAAATAGCTACTTGTTACCAGCAGCAGCGTATTGATAAACCCTGATGTTGTCTCCAGCATCAGCTGAGAGTGGTTAAACATTTCCAGATTTGCTCTGCGTGAAAAAGCGTAACCTATAAAGAAAAGACCAAAGGTAATAAGTTCCACATAAATAATGACCCAAACGCCGAAATCTCCAGGAGGATATGGCTCTTTTTTCAGTGCTGGGTTATGCATCTTTACCCTTTGTAAAATGCAGGGCAATAAGTTTTTCAAGTACTGACAGTACATCATCTTCATCACTTAGTGATTCGACAATGGTATGCATACAGGCTTGATAGGGATCAAATCCTTTGACAATGAGTTTTCCCGCATAGATAAGCAGTCTTGTTGAGACTGCTTCTTGAATGTCTGTATCATCAAGTTGTCTTATCTCGCTTGCAATATCTACAAGTTTTTGTGCTGTTTGTGCATCTACACCACTTTCATTGATGAGTACCTCTTTTTCTATATCAGGTTTTGGATAATCAAAACTTAAAGAAATGAAACGCTGTTTTGTACTGGGCTTCATCCCTTTAAGTACATTTTGATACCCAGGGTTATAAGAAACGACAAGCATAAAGTCTGGATGTGCTTCTATCACTTCACCTGTTCTGTCTATGGGTAGGATTCTTCTGTAATCAGCAAGAGAATGCAGTACAACAGTGGTGTCTTTTCTGGCTTCAATAATCTCATCAATATAACAAATGCCACCATTGCGTACCGCTTTTGTCAGTGGCCCATCTTGCCAATAGGTACCATTTTCATCTATTAGATGTCGACCGACCAGATCGGCTGCACTTAAATCATCATGACAAACCACAGTATAAACATCTCGACCAAGTTCTTCACCCATAGCTTCGATAAATCTTGTTTTTCCGCATCCTGTAGGTCCTTTGATCAGAACAGGCAGGTTCATACCTGCTGCTGCCTGAAAAAGCTCCACTTCATTTGATTGGGGTAAATAGTAAGTGTGTGACATCATTTTCATTCCTTATTTTGTTAAATTTATATAGACTTCTGTGAGTACTTTTGGTAACTTTTGTCCATCGCGTACAATGGCATACCCATTAGCGCCAAAAAGATAATTCAAATACTCTTTTGCATCCAAATCAATGGTAATACAAAAAGGTGTAATCCCTTTTTTCTTTGCTTCTTGGAGTGCTTTTTTTGTATCTTCAATACCGTAACGCCCATCATATCTATCTTCATCGTTTGGTTTACCATCACTGATGATAAGTAAGAGTTTATTTGCACTTTGCTGTTTATCTAATATGGTGATACTCTCCCGAATAGCAGCACCCATTCTGGTATAGTATTGTGGCTTTATGCTGTCAATTCTGCCGCGTATCAAAGCATCATATCTGTCTTTAAAGTTTTTAATAATATTAAAATAGACCTTTTTATTTTGCAGTGAGGAAAAAGTATAAATAGCAAACTTATCTTCAAGCTTCTCTAACGCTTCGCTAAAAACCATCAGTGAATCTTTAATAATATCTATAATACGCACCTCTTGCGTAATCCCACCCTCTGTTGAGAGTGATATATCGGCTAAAATAAGTGTCGACATATCACGTGTTTTTTTCTCATACGTTGTGTAAAAATTTTGATGGTGCATTGATTTGTTCTGATGTGACATATACTCTATCCAGCTATCCATATTGAGTTCATCTCCATATGGCAGACGGTCATTTTTAATGCGATCAAGTTGGAGCATATCAAGTTCAGCCTGAATGTGTTTGACCGTTTTTTTAAGTCTTTTTGGAAGTTCTATCGGGAGTACATTCATAGTGACTTGTGGTAAGATACGGGCATATTTCACTAAATAATCATTTTTTTTGTAATCCCACTCATCCAAATAATGCCCTTTGCCAAGTGGATATATCACAGTAGTATCAGGTAAAAGTTCCAAATCCATTTTAATGCGTGCCGAAAGATTTGCTTGTTTCTGTCCTATGGTTATCTCATCCAAGTCTTCAGCATGATACAGCGCATCTTCATCAAAACTGTCATCTTCGCATCGGTCTACATTGACCTGTTCAAAGATACTCATTAAAGATTCTGGTAAAAAAGCCAAGAAACCATCCGTTTCATGTTTGTCATCTATCTGTTCGGTCTGCTTTTTCATCTGAAGTTCTTCAGATTTATCACTATCTTCCCTTGTTGGCTCTACTTGTTCTGCTTCTTCACTATTATTGGCATAGTTTACTGTGATAGAGGGTGGATATATCCATAAAGGGTTTGGATACGCATTTATTAAATCTTGATTTGACTGTGCATCTAAAGATTTAAGAAATGATAACTGTTCATATTTATCTATAAGGTACTGTGTTGCTTCTTTGTAAAAAAGATCAAAACCGCTATATCGTTTTGTAAGATAATGTAGTGCTTGTAGATTTTGTTCTATAAGGTTACGGTTATTTATATTTTCAACTTGTGCTGCAAGTGCAACAAGCCAATAGTAAAGCATCTCATTTTGTTCTTTTGTAGCAAAATAGGCGAATGATGCAGGAAGATAGACAGCCTCTTCATCTTGCCATGTCAGATAGAATTCTTTTCCTAAAAAAGAGAGTTTTTCTAAAAGTGTTCGTGTCGTCTCAACATATCTTTTGTCCGTTATTTTAAGTTCTTTTGCTTTTTCACCACCTATAAGGCGGTGAAAAATATGTAAAGATTTCGAAATGTCTTCAAAATAGACTATCTGCTCTTCATGAAATTTATGGACTTTTTTGTTGAGATATCTATCCCACACTTTTCCCATACTCTCTTCAAATTCAAGCCAATAATGAAGCATTTTCATGGACTATGCTTTTGCCGGTTCTTTTACAAAGAAACTGTAAAAATAAGTGAGTAACCCTGTAAATACAAGTACGCCAAAAGCGGCACGAACCATGTAAATACCATTGATGGATTCCTGTGATTCCATAAAGCCTATAAGGTGTGTACCAACACGTTGATCCATTATCTGAACTATACCCGCGGCACTTAATGCTAACGTAAGACCTAGCATACCAATATTTAACATCCAAAAGGAAACAAGTTCAACTTTTTGTGCTTTTGCACAATTCCCATGAGGGCGACCTCTCAATATTGGCATAGCATAAGAGATCATTGTAAAAATAATCATCACATACGCACCGTAAAAAGACAAGTGACCATGTGCAGCAGTTAACTGCGTACCGTGTGTGTACATATTGACAGGTGCAAGTGTATGGAAGAATCCCCAAACTCCAGCGCCTAAGAATCCCATGACTGCTGTACCTTTTGCCCAAGTAAGAGCCATCTCATTGTCATGTTTTATTTTTCTATCTCTAGCCATGGTAAAGGCAAATAGAATCATAAGCAAAAAAGGTAAAGGCTCAACAGCAGATGAGATAGACCCTATCCACAACCAATACTCAGGCGCACCCATATAGAAGAAGTGGTGACCTGTTCCTAAAATACCCGATACCATAGTCATTGCGATGATGAGGTATAACCATTTATCAATATGTTCTCTGTCTACACCGGTCACTTTAATAAGTACAAAGGCCAAAATAGCACCAAGAATAAGCTCCCAAGTTGCTTCAACCCATAAATGGACGGTAAACCACCAGAAGAATTTATCCATAATAAGGTTATCTGGGACATAAAATGCAAACAAGAAGAACACTGCAAGACCCAAAAGACCTGTTAAAAGTACGGTAGTAATGACTGTTTTTCTTCCTTTAAGTACTGTCATAGAGACATTTAAAAGGTAAGATAGTACAACAAGCACGATACCGACTTTAGTTGGTAAGGGTTGCTCTAAAAACTCTCGTCCCATGGTAGGTAAAAGATTATTAAATGTAAGCTCTGTCAATGTGGCATAAGGTACAAATAGATAACCTAAAATAGTAAGTACACCTGCTACTACGAATATCCAAAAAGTAATCATCGCTAATTTAGGACTCCAAAGTTCACTCTCTGTCTCTTCAGGTACTAAATAATAAGTAGCACCCATAAAACCAAATAACAACAAGACTATGAGTAAGTTTGTATGTACCATTCTTAAAACATTAAAAGGAATCAATGGGAATAAAAAATCTCCCCAAATATACTGAATACCCATAAGTAAACCAAAAAGAATTTCTCCTGCAAGAAGAATCAATGCAAAAATAAAATACGGTTTTGCGACCGCTTGTGATGTATATTTCATATCTTTCTCCTATCCTTCAATGGTTGGTGGCCAGTCATTGGCATTTACTTTTGATGTCCAAATGAGAAAGTCTGATAAATTATCGACTTCTGCCGGCGTTAAATGAAACTGTGGCATCTTTCTTCTATTTGGTGTACTGAGTGGTTGTGCAGCCATCCACCCTTGCATATAAGCTTTAAATGTTGTTTCATCTGAAGCTCCTCTTCTTTGAAATACATTCATGAGTTCCGGTGCGTAATAGGCGCCTTCTCCCACAATAGTATGACAGCCAACACAGTCATTTTTTTCCCAAAGTTTTTTTCCCGCTACAACACTTTCAGTCATATTCTGCTGATTGGATCGTTTTGGAATTTGATGTACAGTATCAAAAGTAAGGGCAATAAATATCAACAGTGCGAATGTACCGCCACCATAATAGATATTCTTTGCCATACTTTTAGTTATACGTTCAGTCATGGATTATCCTCTTTTTAAATTCTACCAGTAAGTAGTAATTGGAATATTAGTGAAATTTGATTAATACTACCTTAAAGTAGTAATTAATAAATTTATATTATAATATGACGTATAAAGTTAACTTTAAAGGGGTTAGATGCAATTAAGTAATACCTCACAATATGCGATACGAATGTTGGCTTATATGGCTGACAAAAAAGATTCTCCACTGATAAATGCTACAGAATTGGCTAAAGTATTACAGATACCTTATAAATTTTTGACAAAAATCATGACTGAATTAGTGAAAGCAGATCTGGTCGTTTCAATGAGAGGGCGAGAAGGTGGATATAGTTTAAGTAAAAAAGCTTCAGACATTAAAGTCGATGATATTTTAAATATATTTCATGATTCAATTCAGGAGGAACAGTGTGTTTTAGGTATAGGGTTTTGCAATGGTATGTGTAAATGTGCTCTGCATGACCAATGGATGGAACCAAAGCTTTTATTACAAAAGATGTTTCGGGAATCAAGTTTGGAGGATATCGCAGGGAAAGGGTGCAAGATATAGCGTTCTGTTTAGAGGTTCTCTTAAGGTATATTGGTTAAAATCATTCTATGCTAATACGAAAACTTTTTAAATTTGAAAATGCACACATTGTGCGTGACTGTACGACACAGCGTTGTTCTGAAAATATACATGGACACTCCTATAAAGTAGAAGTACTCTTAGAATCTAATTATCTGGACAATGGACAAATGGTCTATGACTTTGGACTTACCAAACGTACGATTAAAGAGATGATTGACTCTTTTGACCACGCTATAACATTGTGGAGTAAAGATGATAAAGACTATCTATCATCGATGAAAAAATATAGTAACAGATGGATTGAACTGCCAGTGTCTCCTTCAGCAGAACAGTTCTCTCGTGTGATTTATTTGATAGTAGAACGCATTTTGGCATGTACAGATATGAGGAATGGGGAGAGAGAGGTGAATCTTCACAGTATCATCGTGCATGAAACTGAAACAGGATATGCACAAGGATTTAAGGAAGATGCTCATTCTGAACTCATGGGAAAGATTACACTTGATGAGATTGTTTTTTCTAAACAGGTTCAGAGCGAATGGTCACAAAGTGACATTTGGAGTAAGCTTTTAAAGCATGAATCCATCAAAAATCCTGCAAAAGTATAAGGTTTTTTACACATATCACAAAATTTTCACAATTATAAGGTACAATATTGCTATCTTATTTACAATAAAGGAAAAGAATGAAAAATTTAACATTACTTTCACTTGTAGCTGCAACATTGTTGTTTACTGCATGTGGAGACAAGACAAAAGAAGCAGCAGGTGATGCAGCAAATAAAGTAACTGAAGCAGTAAAATCAGATACAGCATCAGCAGTAGAAGCAACTAAACAAGCTGCAGCAGATGCTGCAACAGCAACACAAGCAAAAGCTGCAGAAGTTACAGCAGCGGCTGGAGATAAAGCAATGGAATTGAAAGAAGCAGCAGCAACAAAAGTAGCAGATGCTGCAACAGCACTTAAAGAAAGAGCAGCAGCAACAACCCAAGCAGCAAAAGAAGCAGCATCTAATGCTGTAGATTCTGTAAAGAAAACAGCAAGTGCAGCTGTAAGTGATAATGCAGCAGGTAAAGCACTATTTGCTAAATGTGCAGGATGTCATGGTGCGAATGGTAAAACAAAAGCACTTGGGAAATCAGCAGTAATTGCAGGAGAACCGGTAGCTGATTTAGAAAGTAAATTAGCTGCATATAAAGCAGGTACAAGAAATGTAGCTGGTATGGGTATGCTTATGAAAGGTCAAGTAGCAGCAATGAGTGATGAAGATATCAAAGCAGTTGCTGAGTACATCTCAAGTCTATAAGAGATTATTATTTAGGTAACACTCAGGGGTATTTTCTCCTGAGTAAATCCCATTTTAGATTGACGTAAACAAATCCTCTTTTAACCTAGAACAAAATTCCCATTTTATCGGTATCATTGTTACTTTACTTCCAACTTCAAGACTCTTGATTTCAGGGGTAATGAGTATGAGTCCATCTGCTTCTTGCATAGGAGAGACCATACCTGGCATTTGAGGTTTGATAGGCTCAAACGAAGCGCCGTCAAATTTGCCAAGCACTACCGCATGTTTTCCTCCACGCACAGAAAAATCACTTTTCATAACAGTATGTATTGTGCCGTGTCGATGGTCAGTTCTTCCAGACATTTTACGTAGTATCGCACGGATAAAGAGTTCATAATTTACCATTGAAGCCAATGGATTTCCTGGAAGATTGATAATCACAGTATTGTCTATGCGTCCGACAATGGTAGGTCGTCCTGGTTTAATGTCTATCTTGTCTATGAGAACTTGCATTCCAAGGTTTGTAAAGGCTTCTTTGGTAAAGTCTTTATCTCCGACACTCACCCCACCAGAGGTAATAATGATATCTGCATCGAGTGTAGACTTGATAGAAGACTCCAAGGCCTCAAGTGTATCTGCTGAGGTACGGATGAAACGTACATCACACTCTAATGCTTTGGAACGCGTGAGGAACATAGGTGAGTTTGAATTGTAGAGTTGGTGTGGTTCTATTTTTTCAAAGTGAGGGCGTAGTTCATCGCCTGTGCCAAAAATAGCAACTTTAATGATGCGAGAGACTGTCACATGTGTTATGCCTTGACTTGCCAAAGAGGCAATAGTATAGGCATTAATCACTTCACCTTTAGGTAAAAAAACAGTATCTTTTTTAATGTCCTCTCCTGCCATACGAATGAAATTATTCATTTTGATATCTGAAGGTAGATGTACAGTATCATTTTCTACCGTTACATTTTCGATAGGGACTATCGCTTCACAGCCTTGAGGTATGGGTGCACCAGTCATAATTTTAATTGCACGGCCTTCTTGGAGCGTCATGCTAGGGTTGTCTCCAGCATAGATAACTTCTGAACACTGTACGTTCATGCGGGCATCTGCTACTTTTACGGCATATCCATCCATAGCAGAGTTGTTAAAACGCGGCAAGTCAAAACTTGCAATGTAATCTTCTGTGACCACACGCCCTACAGACATTTCTATGGGGATAATTTCTTTATCTACACATGGTATGTTATTTGCGATGATTTCGAGTGCTTCGAGGATAGAACTAGCCATAGTTGACCTTTGTTTTTAAGTTAAGATGATTATAGCAAATTAGGGTATAATCCACTTTTAAACAAACAAAATATTAAGGATAATTTTTATGGAAGTAGCACAAATGTTAGCAGTACACAGTATATTGGTTAAAGTCTTTTTAGGCTTTTTGGTAGCGGGACTTTTTATCCCTTTTATGATAAAAAAACCTGCAGGATTCAAAAAAGCGAGTTTTATCTACACAATGATATTTCAGGCCATTGCAACGATGATTGCATTTGTCGGTTTGATAGCCGTATTTACGGGAGATTTAGGTTGGCAAGTGACAACGATTATCATGGTAGTGGTATGGGCAGTCATGATGTATATTGAGATTAAAAAACACAAGCTTGTAAAAATAGCCAATTTAGAGAATGAACAAACGTTTAAAGTCATTAAAGGTGCATTCTTAAAAATCTCTGTTGTTCAAATTTTATTGGTTGCTGTCATGGTTGTACTCATGATTTTAAAGGCTAAGGGTGTTATATCTCTATAATGCACAAGCAGGAACGCCTCAGCTCTCACTAGAAGGTGATGACCATCGTTACATCTTCAAGGTACGTAGGCATAAAGAAGGTGATACGCTTTATCTACGTAATTTAGAAGATGGATTGCTTCATCGGTATCTTATTACTTTTATGGATAAGCGTTCGTCAAACCTGATACTGCAAGAGAGTTCTGTTTTAGAGATAAAAGCCAAACATTCTTTACACATAGGTTGGTGTGTTATAGACCCTAAAAGTGTAGAAAAAGTACTTCCCTCACTCAATGAAATGGGTGTAGAGAAGATTACGTTCATCTACTGTAAACGCTCACAAAAAAGTTTTAAACTTGATTTTAAACGTTTGGAAAAAATCTTACTCAACTCTTTGCAACAGTCTGGAAGAAGTCAGATGATGCAACTTGAAATGTCAGAAGATTTACCACAATTCTTAGCGAAGTATCCTCAAAGTAAAATGCTTAATTTTTCTGAAGATAATTTTATAGGTACTACGACTGTAGATACCATAGTCATAGGCTGTGAAGGTGGTTTTCATGAAGATGAAGTGGCGCTTTTTAAGACTGAAGATATTGTAGGGTTTGATACACCATTGGTTTTAAAGTCTGAGTCTGCTGTCTGTGCAGTGGCATCTAAGATTTTGCTCTAACGTATATTTGTAGGGAAAAATAAACTTGACACAAAAATAGTATTTGTATATAATACAGATATACAAGGAAAAAAATGGAATTTGATTGTTTGGACATTGATGCTATTGTTGGTTTTGAATGGGATGAAGGAAATATCCATAAAAACGAGAAAAAGCATGGGCTCAAATGGACAACGATTGAAGAGGTTTTTTTCAATGAACTACTACTTATTGTCGAGGATTTTAAACACTCTTTAGATGAGTGTAGATGTGTAGCTCTTGGACAAAATAACTATGGTGATTTGCTAACAGTCATTTTTACAATAAGAGCAAAACACATTCGAGTTATATCTGCACGAGCAATGAGTAAAAAAGAAAGGATTATTTATGAAAGAGCTTAAAAAGATACCAGCGTTTAAGAGTGAGTCAGAAGAGTCTGCTTTTTGGGATGAACATGATGTGACAGAGTATTTTGATATGAGTAGAGCCAAACCTTTGTGTTTTGCAAACTTGAAGAAGAGTACAAAGAGTATATCACTACGTTTGCCTGTAGATATGATTGAAGAGCTTAAAGTAAAAGCAAATGCGATGGATGTTCCTTATCAGTCTCTCATAAAAATGTTTTTAACAAATGCACTTAAGAGAGCATGAATATGCATTTAGTGAAGAGGCTCTGTTTAAGTTTAAAGGCATCTTAGGTTTTGATACACCTTTAGTGTTAAAGAGTGAAAGTGCTGTCTGTGCGGTGGCAGCTAAACTACTACTTTTACTCGTTCCTCAGCTCCAGCTGTGGAACCTATATCAGACTAGAAGACACAAAACCAACTCCCTATAACCCATAAAATGCTACACTAAAAAATGGGAAGAAGCAGATACAAAATATATGAACCAACACACCCACATTTT
>JALXBG010000140.1 GCA_026991605.1 Sulfurovum sp. | reverse complement strand
CGGTTAAAGCCATGTTTTTGAAAGACTTTCATTTGGTCTTCATTGAAAAATCGCGGGTCTATCTCACAGCTTATCTCTGCATCTTTACTCCAGTTTGGGAATGCTTTTTTGATGTAAGAAACTATCTCATCAAGTTCAAATGCTTTGTAGTACGTAGGTGTTCCCCCACCAAAGTGAAACTGTATCACTTCACGTTTGGTGTCTATATGTTTTGCCAAGATGTCTATCTCTTTTTTCAAGTACTCTATATACTGAGAAAGCTTCTCCTCTTTAGAGGTAAAAACAACATTACACCCACAGAAGTAACAGGCAGATCTACAAAATGGTAGATGCACATAGAGTGAGAGTTGTTCTGTAGAATTTTCTAGGTACTTGATGTAGTCATCGTATTTAAATTCGTCTTTGAATTCTAGGGCAGTAGGATAACTTGTGTATCTTGGTCCTGGTTTGGAGTATTTGCTGAACTTTTCAAAATCTATTTGACTCAATGTGTTTTCCTTGTATCTATTGGTGTTGTAAGGGTACAACACCCTACAATTCCTTATTGTCTTGACAATATTTTATTTAATTTTTACTTCTTCACTACGCTTAGCGTCTAGCCATACCATGACACCTTTTTGTGCATGGAGTCTGTTTTCTGCTTCTGTAAATATAACATTTTCATGTTTCTCAAATGTTTCTTCACTCACTTCGTACCCTCTGTAGGCAGGAAGGCAGTGTAAGAAGATAGCATCTGATTTTGCGTGACTCATGAGTTTTTCATCTACGATGTAGCCGTCAAATGCTTTTACACGTATCTCTTTTTCATCTTCTTGACCCATGCTTACCCATGTGTCTGTGGTTACAACATCACAGCCTTTGACTGCTTCAATGGGGTCATTTCCAAAGGTGATTTTGGCACCACTCTCTTTGGCAAACTCCATAGCTTCAGCTACGATGCTCGCATCACACTCATATCCTTTAGGCGTGGCTACTCTAAGCTCAAAGCCTAGTTTGGCTGCAAGCATGAGCCATGAGTGTGTCATGTTGTTTCCATCACCCACATAGGCAACTACTGGGTTTTTGTCTTTACCAAACTCTATCATGGTAAGGTAGTCAGTCATCAGTTGTACGGGGTGGTAAGAGTCTGTAAGACCATTAATCACAGGTACTTTGGAGTATTTGGCAAACTCTTCAAGTTTAGACTGTTCAAAAGTACGTATCATCACCATATCTACCATACGGCTGATGACTCTAGCTGTGTCTTTCATAGGCTCACCACGACCAAGCTGTATGTCATTACTAGACAAAAATAAGCCTACCCCACCAAGCTGGTAGATACCTGTCTCGAAGCTCACACGTGTACGTGTAGAAGACTTTTCAAATATCATCCCAAGTGTCTGATGTTCCATATAGGGTACAAACTTGCGTTGCTTGGTTTGTGCTTTTATTTTCTGTGCCAATGCTATCATCTCCAAGATCTCTTCTTTGGTGAAATCTTTGAGTGTTAAAAAGTGTCTCATAGGACTATCCTCTTATCTATCCAACATAGTTGAATAGTAAAATTTAAAAGAGATTATTTTACCATAAATTCATTGAGGGTATTATTTAAGGAATTTTTACAGAGATTTTTTCACAAAAGCTTCTATCTGTTTTTGACTCAGAGAACCTACTGTTTTATTTATGATTTTATCTTTTTTAAAGAGTATCATTGTTGGTAAACTACGTATTCTGTAACGTTGCGCTATTTGCTTTTGTGTATCTACATTGACTTCGGCAAAAGTAACTTTACCCTTAAAAGTTTGTGCTGCTCTATGAAACTTAGGGGTCATAGTTCTACATGGTCCACACCAAGATGCCCAAAATTTTACAAGTACAGGTTTGTCGCTTTTTAAGAGTTTACTCAGATAGTTTGAGTTTGTAAATTCAACGACGTTATGGTCTTTAGCTATAGCACTTTGCGTGGTGAGTAATATTGATCCTAAGAGGATTAGTTTTGATAATGTTTTCATAGGGTTATTGTAGCTAAGATAGGTTAGATTTTAGGTTTCGGCACTTTTTTACCTAATTCTTTAGCTATGGAGTAGGCGATGAGATGGGCTATTTTTTTCAGACGAGGTTTTAGCCATTTCGTTTGTTTGTCACAGGTGATTTCACCGAGTTCAAGTACTAAGAATTTCTCTGCGCGTATCCACTTGTAGGCATAGTAGTTTTTAAGGTTTTTGGTAAAATTATCAACATGCCACTGGTAAGGGAAATACCCTTTGTAAAGCTTCTTCCATCTCTGTGCAAAATCATAAGAGTCCATAGATGATGGATACCCTATGGATGCTCCAGAATGACAAGGTTTGTTTGCAGAGTCAAAGTGTATAGCCACTGCCACTTTTGCACGGAGTATGCCTATTTTGGCAGGTACACGTTTTACCTCTATACCCCAAGAACGTAAAGTCTTAGTGACTTCATCTGCCACCAAAATATTCCACTTGACTTCACTATAATGTTTTGAAACGGCTCCCGTATTACCACGAGTACGTCCTTCATGTCCTGCTTGTATGACAACATCTATAGGCTTGGTAGTACCCCAGTAGAGTATAAAAGCCATGAGTGATATGATAAGAATAGCAAAAAAGGCTGCGGGTTTGTTTTTGATGTTCATGGATGGGATTATAGCTAATTGAAGAAAAAATGATGCTGTAGGGTGGGTTTTCTAACCCACCACATAAGGAAATTTTAAAATAGTCACACTTCGCCACAAGGGTTGAAATGTTTATTTAATTAAGGGGTAATTATGGATTTTCGTATGTTTCTATAAATTTCTCGATATGCTTCGTGATTTTCATGCTTATCTCGTTCAGAAGCAATTACGCCCATTAAGTGTATAAGCGATAGTTCTTTAATATATTTTAGTTTAGATGAATCCATATTCTGAAATAATTTATATGGTTTTTCCCACTCAGTATAATCTTTTCCTAGATAAAGCCCAATTTGATAATGAAAATTATCTGTGTATATCCGTATAGATGATTTCTGATATGTAGTTAGTAAAAATGTTCTATATGATTTTTTTGTGATACTTGTTTCCCATTGAGCTTTATTGAAAGCTTTAGCAATTTTTGTATATAAAGTTATATATCGCTTACTTTTCAACTTATCACTTTCTGTTAAAAAATCTATACATGAACTCCCAACTATTTTATAGCCCCATTGAGGATGATAGGCTAGATGTTCATACCTTATTGCCGTATTACAGTTTTCTCTTTCACATAAACCAGTTAAGTCACCTAAGTCATCGATACTGATTAATGTCCACCCATAAGTTGGTTCGATTAATCCATGTTCTCGTGCATGACAACCTTTACATAGTGTCAAGCAATCACTTAATGAATATTCCCAAGGCTTTTTTTATCATAATAAGTATTATGATGTACTTGCAAGATGACTTCAGTATTGTTCCTATTACATTTTAGACAAGCATAGTTATCTCTATGTTTAACTTTTTCTGAAAATTCATACCATTGATGGTTTTTATAAAATTTTTTAATTTTTTTCATAGGGATTGGTTTAATCAATAATTATTTCTGCAACAACTCCGCTGCTTCCTTAGCATGATAAGTAATAATAATATCCGCTCCCGCACGTTTAAACCCTAGCAATGTTTCCATCAGCACCGCATCATAGTCTATGACACCAGCTTTGGCAGCCATTTTGAGCATGGAGTATTCGCCACTTACGTTGTAGACAGCTAGTGGTAGGGTAGTGTTGTTGCGTACGTCACGGATGACATCCATGTAGGCAAGTGCTGGTTTTACCATGAGGATGTCTGCGCCTTCTG
>JALXBG010000139.1 GCA_026991605.1 Sulfurovum sp. | reverse complement strand
CCTGTTGCTTCATCATCAAGGTCACAGATAAGCGAAACTCCCATAGCATTTCCTGCTGGAGGCACACAGACAACATTAAAGTCTGTATATTTCTCTACCAGTGCAAGAATTTTGGCTATCTGCTCTGCTCTTGGATGTGTATATACATCAGACCCAACAACCAAAGAGAACCCATTCTTTTTAAACAATGATTTTCTAAGAAGTTCTAATTCCTCTTCTCCTATATTTGACTCAGCAGAAAGGTTACCTATGTCTAGGTCATCCAAAAATGCTTTTACATTATCAGGTACTTCCACATTACGAAGAAGTGTCTCTACAAGTAAAGCGCTCACCCCCTCTTCGCTTCCTGGTTCATATTTAATAAACTGAGTGACAATGTTTTTCATTTCTATATCTTCAAGCGGATGCATATAGGCTACTCTTGCACTATGCCATTTTGATGCCATGTTGATATGGTACTTCACTGTCGGCGCATCATCATAAATTTTTGTTCCCAATATAATGATTACTGTAGATTTTGAAATATCCTTAATTGTCCCAGTATATAGCTGTTTCCCAGTTACAGAAGCATACGCACGCATAAATTTCTGATAAGCTCTAGCTTCAGCAGAGATAAGTTTTGTGCCTGTACGTTCCTTTATTTTTTGTAAGATATAAGCTTCTTCATTGGTAATTTGTGGGGCAAAGAGTATGCTCTTGGCATTTTTCATAGCTTCCACTGCTTTAGCAAATGCTTTGGTATCTTTAGCTACGTTTTTATTTGCATAGTCAAAGCCGTATCTACCTGCACCACATAGTGAGGTAAATTCGAAATTGTTTGTCATACGATAAATTTTCTCATGCTTTACTTCATATGTCATTTGACATCCACCACCACAGTGAGGACAGGCAGATGGAATCTTCTCAAGTTCCCATGCATTGGTTGTATACTTAAAATTTGTATCTACCAAAGCACCTACTGGACATACTGCCGCTGCTTCACCAAGACTTGCATAGTTTTTGTCTATTTTCGTATTGACAATAGAGGATGAGTATCCACCAAAATGGAGTTTTAGTGCTTCATCACCAGTAATCTCTGTAGAAACTCTGACACACTTCTCACACATGATGCACAACGCTGGGTCATAACTTACATGTCCCCAGTTCTCTACAGGTCTATGCTGATCACGTGCAGTAAAAGGTTGCTCTTCAAGGTTAAACTCCATCGTTTTATTTTGAAGGTCACACTCCCCCGATTTATCACATACCCCACACTCTAAAGGATGGTTTACATTATAAAGTTTCATTATATTTTGACGTTCTGTATAAAGTTCAGAATTTTGTGTAGTAATCACTGCACCATCTGTTGCTTTTTCCTGGCAAGACAAAATTGCGCCATCTACACCCTCAACATTAACAATACACATACGACATGAAGCGATAGGCTTCACTTTGGTTAAATAACACATCGTTGGGATATAAATATCATTTTCACGTGCCACATCGATAATGGTTTTTCCAAAAGTACTTTTGCACGTTTTACCGTCTATAGTCAGTGTAATCTCTTTTCCGGTGTTGATTGAATTATGTATACTCATATTACACCGCCACCATTGATATATAGTAACAACGCATACAACGTTCAGCCTCAGAGATTGCCTCATCACCTGTGAAACCTAGATTAACTTCTTTTTGATTTGTCTTACGTTCTTCAGTCTCTAGTTTCTGACTCACAGCTCTTGGAATGCCTGGCATCCAACCTGTAATTTTTTCATTTTTGTCATACACTTTTAATTTTGACAAATGATCTTCCATAATTTCATCATCAGTAAGAGTACATTTACCATCATAAATATAACGACTGATTACAGAAGCTGCACGTCTTGCTTGACCTACTGCATTTACAATAGTCATAGGTCCATACTCACAGTCACCCGCAGCAAAGAGTCCATCTACAGATGTCATATAGTCTTTACCATTGGTTAAAATAGAGTTCCATGATGTCATCTCTATATTCCATTCTTCTGGTAAAATTTGCGTGTCAAGTGCTTGTGATACAGCTGGTATTAAGTAATCTATCTCAATTTCAAAATCACCACCTTCTATCTTCACAAGTTGTGCTCTTCCACCATTAGGGTCAGGAACAAGTTCAAACTTATTGACTTTCAGTTTTGTAAGCTTTTCTCCATCATCAAAAATCTCTTCAATCGCAGAGTGGAAGATAAACTCAACACCCTCTTCAACCGCTTCATGATATTCCTCGTAAGTTGTATTACGAATAATTGTTTTTTCATCCCTACGGTAAAGCATGATGACTTTCTTCGCACCCTCACGGATAGAACATCTTACAACATCCATAGAGGTAAATCCACCACCCACACAGACAACCACTTTGTCTTTAAGGTCTTCTTCCGCTGGAGAACCTATACCATATTTATGCCACAAGTTCACTTTGTCTAGCATGCTTATCGCACCCCAGTATCCTTGCATATTAGGGTTTTCATTTGCTGCACGTACTTTCTTGGAAAGTCTCGCACCAAATCCTAACATCGTTGCATCATACTCAGCGTGTATCTCTTTAAGACGTTCAGCATCTACTCTATGATTGTTAGTAATACTTACTGTTGGCATCTCCAAAACAAAGTCTATATCTTTATTATACTTATCAACTGGCATTCTGTATTCTGGTACACCTACAGCTACTTCCCCACCATTGACTGGAAGCTCTTCGAATATATCTACTTGAATACCCTCTAAAGCTAAGTAATAAGCTGCTGTAAGTCCTGCAGGTCCTGCACCAATAATAGCAACTTTTTTACCATCATTTCTAGGTGGTTTAGGCTCATGTGGATGCAACCAAGGCAATTCATGGTCTGTTTCATAGTCTGCACCAATGCGCTTAAGTTCCATAATAGAGATAGGTTCATCAAGGTTTGCACGACGGCAGGCATCTTCACATGGGTGAGGACATACACGTCCACACGTATGTGCAAGCGGCATGGTTTGTCTTGTTGCTGCCAAAGATTCGGTAAATACCATATCCCTTACACCCTCAATATATGCAGGGATGTCAACATGTGCCGGACACATATCTGTACAAGGCGCTGTTACTTTAGCAATGTAAGAAGTGTCGCCATTATAATGTTTAGAAGGAATTTGAGCATCTATACAGGTATCAAACTGATCTTTATAGTATTCAATCAAATCTAAAATAGGTTTAGGAACTGTTTTTCCTATCTCACACTTAGAGGTTACCATCATTGTCTGACTTATCTCTTTTAGGTGTGTAATGTCATCATGGGATCCTTCACCACGCGCGATTTTATCGAGTAGGTCATAGAGGATTCTACCACCCCATCTACCAGGTGCACAACGTCCACATGCTTCAGAATACTCTTGGTATTGTGCTGCATATTTGTTGGCAAGCTCAACTGCATCTATATCTTCATCGAAAATGGCTACACCATCCCAACCTATAAATGCTTTTGAACCTGTATCACCATGATATGTTTCGGGTAGTTTGAAATCCGTTGCAACCCACTCGTCATAGGGTTTATCGCGGTTGTCGATAAACTCATCTCTCCAAGTAGAAAATACTACGCCTGACACTACTCAGCCTTCTCAGCTTCAGCAGCTTTCGCGGCTTCTTTCTCAGCAAGTTTTTTTGCTTTTTCTGCTTCTTTTTCAGCAGCAATCTTTGCAGCTTCCGCTGCTTTCTCTTCTGCTTCTTTTTTAGCGATAGCAAATGCTTCAGCACGTTCTTTACGTGTCTCTTCACTTACTTTTTTCACTACAACAGTCCAGTCAACTTCATTGAACTTCAATGAGTTCATCAAGTCATGCCCTGTCTCTTT
>JALXBG010000138.1 GCA_026991605.1 Sulfurovum sp. | reverse complement strand
GGCTCTAAACGTATCATGGTAGCTACAGATGTTGCTTCACGGGGCTTAGACATCAAAGACATCGAACTGGTTATCAACTATGACTTACCATTTGATGCAGAAGTCTATACGCACCGTATTGGACGTACAGGACGTGCTGATGCTACAGGTATAGCAATCTCCCTCTTTTCTCTAAAAGACAGAGAGAAGTGTGCTTACGTGCTAGAGAAAGCAAAAAAATCTGAACTCAAAGCTTTACGTGTAGATGCCAAGTTTAAAATGGTCTCCGAGTATGATACACTCTGTCTCAACGGTGGTAAAAAAACGAAACTACGTGCAGGAGATATCATAGGTACCTTCTGTAAAGATATAGGTATAGAAAACAGCATGATAGGGAAGATAAATATCACTGATACCAAGTCGTATATTGCCCTACATCATACAGTAGTAGATAAGGTTTTTAAGGCTTTGAAAAAAGTGAAGATTAAGAAGAAAAAATATGTGGCATGGATACTCTAATCCATAGCCAATAAAATATCTGTTGAGACTTCTACATTCTTTTTATCTTGATTAAGGATAATAATATACCCATCTTCTGTTTTAATCCTATTTCTATAGTGCCTCTTTTTATCGACCAAAAGTACTTTGTATCTCTCTTTTAGTTTTTGTATGAGAGAAGGATTTGTGGTTTTTGATGTGAGGATGGTTAGGTTGTAGTGAGGCATTTTATTTTCTCCTTTTTATCTCTTTGATAAATTCTAAAATGAATATACAAATAAGTACAAGAAATAGTAAAAGAATAATTCCAAATCCAGGCATTATTTTATCCTCAAAAACGAAAACAAAACCACTCCAACAAAATCAGCCCCTAAATCCCACAAATCAAAAGTACGAGAGGGGATGTAGTATTGGCTACACTCTTCTAGGGAGGCAAAAGCTAAAACAATGATGGAACCTATGTAGGGTGGGTTTCCCAACCCACCAAGGTGGGCAGGAATGCCCACCCTACGAAACCCCAAACCATAATTTAGCAAAAAAGTCATCATCCCATACAATATTGCATGACAAATTTTATCACCATAAGGAATATGACCGACTACTCTGAAAGCAAAGTTATAGTCGGCTGTGTCTGCTAGAAAAATGATATAGCTTATGAAGATGAAGAAGCTTAATGGTAAGAATACTCTTGTTTGTATGCTTTGCATTTTACTCTCCATATTTTGCTAGTATGGAACAATAGCCATAGTGATAGGTTTTAAAACTATCACAATTCTTTCGTTGTTGTTGAATATACCATGGGTAAAATGTATCTTCTTTTCCTCTATAGTCAGCCTTTTCTTTTATATTTATTTTGGCTTCACTTATGATAGGTAAAGCATCTATAGAGAGTTTACTTAAAGCATTTTTATCTAATTTCTCAGACGTAAATTGGAATTTTTCAATATTATGTTTCGCAACCATAGCATCAATATTGAGTGATACTATGAGCGTCAATGATGCTATACCTAGTATGGTGATGATGTCAAGTAACTTAGTAAAAGCATATTTTTTTACGATAAAAATAACACCACCAATCAGCACAATAAGTAAAAAATAGTAAAACCACTCTACATAATAACGAAGTACAGTAGCTCCCATAATAGACTGATACAAGTACATTTTTTTAAGAGATACAATACCTATAATAGAAGCCTGTATAAGTAGTCCTGAGAGTAAGAAGGTGATGATTTTTTCACCCTTGTATCGTCTCAGAATAAATAAAAATATGAGAGAGACAAGCCCCAATACCATTAAGAGTTGAAAAAAGCCTTCCCTTGTAAAATCTGCAATATTTACGCCATTGGGTATATGACCTGTAGATAAAAATGGGATTTGCATCATCACAAAACTAAGGAAAAGCAGATTTATAGCACCTAAAAATATACCAACTATAAGTGTGTCTAGTCTTTTTAACTCTTGTTGATGGTCTCTTTTTTTATGATTTGAAAAACCGTAGATAAAAACAAGAAGATAGAGTAAAAAGAAAAACGGAAGTGTAAAAATATAATGCACTTCAAATGGTACATCAAATCGAAATAACTCCTTAAAAAATGTACTAAAAGAACTATCTGCAGAGGAGAGTAACATCGTAAAGATAAAGAAAAATGGTACTGTTATAAGTAGCCCAGTTCCTACTCTGGCATATAGTTTTTTATCTATATCTTTCACAATTAAATCTTTAAAAAACTCTTTTAGGTAAGATGATCCACCTATCTTGTGGTTGGATATCAAAATGGTTTGATATAGGCTATGTATGGTGTGCATAGATGTCATATAGAGTATAAAAACCAAGAGATAGAAAATGATAGGCAAAAAGTTTTGGGTCATCTCATTGTTATAATAAAACATATCACCTATCATCACAAGTAAAAAAGGTATAAACCATTTAGTGTAAGGATTGATGATTTGTTTTTTGTACACCATATACATTAAAGGGAGTAGCAGAAAAATATAGCCTACTATATGCCATGAACCTATAAGAAAATCCATTTTTAGATAATTTTCTATTATTGATAATAATACGCCTATAATGATGAGTCCCCATGCTATTTTTTTATTTTTAAGTATAGGATTTAGTGTTGGTTCTGTTTTGATTGTTTCAGTCATTTTGTAGCTCCTTCATTAAAGTTTTCACATACCCAATCTCAATCTTCGCTCCCATTTTCTCAAACAGAGCATAGTACCCAAGCAGAGTACGGTCTAAAAAAAGATACTCCTCATTCACTTGATGCACAGAGTGATATTGCTTTTTCTGTACTTCAAAGACAGCTTCAAAGCCTCTTTTAGAAAAGTCATTATGTACCTTAAAATCATAGCTTTCTCCACTAAGAGGTTCGATGTAGAGTCTGTCTAGTGGTTTGATAACTTCTTGATAGAAATACAGCATCTTTTCTGGGACATCTTTTTCTATCATGCCTAGTCGATAATAGTGTTCTACTAATATCTCATCCTCGGCCCCTACTAGCAAATCAAGATGTAGAGCATTATAGCTTTGTAAAAAATCACTATCAATCTTTTTAACACAGCCAAAATCAATGAGTCCTAGTTTTTCTTCGTCTAAAAAGAGAAAGTTCCCAGGGTTAGGGTCTGCATGGATACGCTTTAGCTTGTAAAGTGATGTAAAGAAGTTATCAAAAATTAACTGCCCATAGGTATTTTTTTGCTCTTGTGTTGGATTGGTATCCAAGTAACTTTCCAAATCTAATCCTTCCAAAAAAGAAGTTGTAATGACTTTCTCTGATGAGAGTTTAGGATAGACTTGTGGTATGACAATCTTTGCATTATTTAAATGTTCTTTGAAAAAAGTAGCATTGTCTGCCTCAAGCTCATAATCCACCTCTTCATAGAGTCGCCCTTCTATCTCGTCTATGATATGGTCTACATTTTGCCCTTTGGCAAAGCGTCTGAGTCCAAAGTGAATAAGACTCATGTCTGAGGCTATACTTTTTTTGATGCCAGGGTATTGCACTTTTACTGCAAGCGTTTCATTTTCTTTGCTAGCAAGATGTACTTGTCCTAAAGAGGCTGCTGCAAAAGCTTCCATATTGAAAGTTTCAAAGGTATCTTGTGGGTTTGAACCTAGTTCACTTTTGATTATTTTTCTTACCAAAGCTTTATTGATGCTAGGAATAGCATTGAACGATTTGCTTATTTTCTCCATATAGGCAGGAGGTAAAAAAGGCATACCTAGGGCTACTTGTTGGGCTATCTTCACTGAGACACCTTTGAGCTCTCCTAAAGCATCGAAGATGATGTCTGCTATGGCTTCATGGTTTTGGGTTTTGTCTCCACCTGTGAGGTAGCGTTTACTTTTTTTAGCCCCTATTTTAAGTAGAGCTTTGCCTA
>JALXBG010000137.1 GCA_026991605.1 Sulfurovum sp. | reverse complement strand
TTATGCTCTTCATCTATGATGACAAGGGCTAGGTTTTTAAACTTAGCTTTGAGTAACGCATGTGTTCCTACCACTACATCTATAGTGCCCTCTTCTAAGCCTCTAAGTGTGAGTGTTTTTTCTTTGGCTGTGGTAAATCTATCGAGTTTTGCGACTTTGATACCATGACTATAAAAACGCTCTTTGAGGGACTTATAATGTTGAGAGGTAAGCAATGTCGTAGGGGCTATCATCATCGCCTGATACCCATTTTTTACCGATACAAACATACCGTTCATCGCGACTTCTGTTTTCCCAAACCCTACATCTGCACTTAACAATCTATCCATCATCTTACCAGAACTCATGTCGTCAAGCATATCATTAATGGCACGTTCTTGGTCTTCAGTATGTACAAACCCTGCTTCAGACATAAAGATAGCATGCTCTTCCATATTTCGTTTGAGTTTGATGCCTTTTTTTAGATGGCGCTGTGCAGAGAGGTTTATGATTTGTGAGGCTATGGCAAACAGTTTCTCTTTGACTTTTGCTTTAAGTTTTTTGAAACTGGCTTTCCCCATACGGTCAAGTACAGGTAAAGAGCCACCTTCTGCCACATAACGGTCTATGACTTCAAGACTTGACACGGGGATGAGCAAGGCATCTTCATTTTGGTAATGCATTACCACGAACTCTGAGAGTGATCCCAGTATCTCACGTTTTTCTATCCCTTTAAAAATCCCCACACCATAGTTCTCATGCACCACATAGTCACCAGGTTTAAGTTCATCTAAAATGATAGAGGCTTTTTTTACTTTTTTACGTTTCAGTGGTTTATTGAGAGAGAGTATAAGCCTATCTGCGCCAAGAAGATTAACAATCCCCTCTTGATAGACAAACTCTATATTTTCAAATGAGTGTAATTCAGAGCCTCTGACGATACTCTCATTCTTGGCAATGATGGTAATCTTTTTCTCTTTATGTGACTCTAAAAGTTTGTTAGGATTGACGGCTTCAAGGTCACGATATTTAGAGCCTTCAGGAATGGCAGGAAGCAAAAAAGATTTACGTGCAACTAATGGTTCTGTAAGTTCATAGACTTCTTTAAGTTCATCATCCAAATTGGATGCCCATACACCTGAGAATTGTTCTAAGGCACTCTGCCCTAACTCTTCTAGGTGCCAAAGCCCTAAAGAGTCTATATCTTTGACAAAAGTATCATAATGACTGCGTTCACATCTATTTTTGAGTGCTTCATATGCAGCTGTATCTAAAGCTAAAAAAGCAGGAGTGAAGATAAGTTCTTCTAGTTCTTCACTCACACGTTTTTGTGTACCTTCATCATAATGCTGTATCGTCTCTACCTCTTCATCAAAAAGTGATATACGATAAGGTTTCTCTGCATCTATAGGGTAAATGTCTATAATATCTCCACGAAAAGAGACTTCCCCACGTTGTGCCGCAATATCAGTAAAATGGTAGCCCCATTGATAGAGTCGGTCTTTAAGCTCTTGAAGATTAAGTGTTTCCCCAAACTCTATGGTTTGCGAGGAGAAATACTCTGGTTTTGGGAAAGGTATAAGCAGTGTTCTAAGTGGAGAGATAAGTACTTTTTTCTGCGTACTTTTATGAAAAGCTGAGAGCTGTAAAAAAAGCAACTGCACATCTTCGGCATAGGCACGCAAGTCTTCACCCACAGCAACACGCAAGTCAGGCAATACAAAAGTATCAAACCCAAGTAGAACTGCAACATCTCGTACTTGTATTGCTTCTTTATCATCATTACAGATGAGAAGTTTATCTTCACTTAGTGTCTCTAGGTATTCATATATATTACTCTGATACATGTGCTTTTATCTATCCTTTTTTTGTAGGGTGTTGTCCCATGACAACACCACATATTTAAATTACAATTTTAAATTTTTATCATATTCCAACTAACGGTGTTGTGAGGGCACAACACTCTACAGATTATATTGTTTTAAAAATGCTTCTACAACATAAAAGGAACCAAAAACCAAATAGTTTTCCTCTTCTTTTATTTCATTCTTAAAATAACTATATTCCAAACCTACGGTTTGCAACGCTTTTTCTATCTCTTCTAAAGTTGTTGCACGTTGTGCCTCAATAGGGATAATCTCTACACGTTTGACTTTAGGTTTAAGCGTTCTTAACACCTCTTCATAATCTTTATCATCCAAAGAGTTATAGACAAGCACTACTTTTTTATCTAGAGCCTTTTCTATGGCACGTGCAGCTAAAGGATTGTGCCCTACGTCAATGCGGATATTATTTGTCAAGGCATAAAAACGTCCGAAAAGTTCTAAGGTTTTTAAATCATTTATATCGTACTTAATACCTAAAATATCTAGGGCCTGCATGGCTACTGTTGCATTGTCTATGAGGTAATCACCCCAACCTTTGTCTTTTGCAATCTGGGTTAATTCGTAGGGGTCAACCCGTGTGTTGACCCTTGGGCAGACACATAGGTCTGCCCCTACGTTATTGGCAACCTTCTTCGCCACATCAATCACCTCAACATAAGGCTGTGGTGCTAATAATGCTTTTTTTTGAATACTGCGTATCTTTGTTTCCGCTATCTCTTCTATACTCTCACCTAAAAATGCCTGATGGTCTATGCCAATAGGCGTGATAATACTTAGCTCCTTGTCACAGACATTCGTTGCATCAAACTCACCCCCAAGACCGGCCTCGAGTACCATCAAGTCACAATTCTCAAAAACTACAAAGGCTAAAAGTGTCGTGTATTCAAAATAACTCAATGCATCAGACATCTCTTTGCCCAAAATAGCAAAAAGCCGTTGATGTGCACTTTCGAGTACCTCATCAGAAGCATCACTGCCATCTATCCAAATACGTTCATTAAATTTCAAAATATGGGGTGAAGAGTAATGCCCTACACTCAGTCCAGACTTATATGCCAAATGTGCCAACATACGCCCAGTTGAGCCTTTACCATTGGTGCCGACAATATGTACTGTTCTAGGATGTTTTATATGAGGTTTGAGTAGAGCATAAGCGTCATGTACACGCTTATGGTCTATTTCTTTGTAGTAGAGAGGCTTCGCATCTAAAAAAACATTTAATTGCATCTTTATTTTGCTTTTAGAGCCTTATTATTTTTCTTTTTCTGTGTTTGTAAGCCTCTGACACTCACATACCCGATAAATTCATCCAATGCTTTTGCCAAACCTACACGAATTGCTTCTGTTCTAAGTGTTGAAGAGGTGAGTGATGATGCCTGAATATCAGATTCAACCCTACTAAATATAGCTTTGCTTATAACACCTTCTTTAGTTTCCATTTTAAAGTTTACACGCACATCTGCACGGTAACGTGTCACATATCCATCTTCATATGCAAGTGGTGTATAACTTGTACCTCTATAGTTCACGTAGATCTTACTCTCTGCCAACTCTTTTGACGTAACCTGACCTTTAAATCTTGTATAGACGAGACGATTCATTTCATCTTTAATAAACGGAGCATTCTCTGGCTCAATAGCATCCACTTTTACTTCTACATAGACAGTATCTGTAAAAATTTCTTTAATATATTGAGTAGAAGGCTTATACCCACAGGCAGTCAATACCAAAACACTTAAAGTCATTAAAAACAATTTCATATTTATCCCTTTATTAGGCTGGTTTTACAGCCAAGTTCACCAATTTATTTGGTACAACAATCTCTTTGACTATTATCATACCTTCAAGCCACTTAGCCCCTGCTTCTTTTGCAGCAGTTAAGATTTCATCATTACTCGCAGATGGACTCATCTCAATCTCTGTACGTTTTTTACCACCAATCATCACCATATAGGCAATACTGTCTTGCACAAAGACTTCCTCTTTTACTTCCAACTTCGCACCCAAGTTTGCTCTCTCAAATAACATTTCAGAAAGCTCTGATGTCACATGCGGGATGATAGGCTCCAAGAGGTTCAACATAATATACATTCCCTCTGTCCAGACATCTTCATTATCTTGTTTATCAAGTGCATTAAGTGCTTCCATACAGGCGGCAATAAGCGTGTTAAAAGCAAATGTCTTTTCATAGACATCTGTAGATTTTTGTAAAGCTTCATAAACTTTTACTCGTGCAAGTTTTGATTCTTTGCTTAATGTACTTTGGTCTATATCGGGCAAAGTACTACCTGTCACTCTGGCTTTTCTGTCATAGAGTTTTTTAATAAACCTAAATGCACCTTCAACAGCAGAGTCATTCCACTCAAGCTCTTTAGCAGGGGGGGCTGCAAAAAGTGTAAAGAGACGTGCAGTGTCTGCACCATACTTCTCTACCAAGGCATCAGGGTCAACCGTGTTACCCTTAGACTTTGACATCTTCGCACCATCCATAAGTACCATACCTTGTGTAAGCAGATTCTCAAAAGGCTCATCAATATCGTGGTACCCAAGGTCACGAAGTACTTTGGTAAAGAAACGTGCATACAACAAGTGTAAAATGGCATGTTCAATCCCACCGATATACTGGTCTACTCCTAGCCAATAATTAGCATCTTCTTTGTCTATACCTACTTCATTCCACTTCTTAGGGTTCGTTGCATAACGGAACTGATACCAGCTAGACTGTACGAAAGTGTCTAGTGTATCTGTCTCTCGCACAGCATCTTTACCACACTTAGGACAGGCACAGTTTTTCCATGTCGGGTGGTTCTCAAGTGGATTCCCCTCACCTGTTATTTCTACATCTTCAGGCAAGGCAATAGGCAAGTTCTCCACTTTTTCAGCCACTAATCCACAGTCATCACAGTGTACAAACGGAATAGGTGCTCCCCAATAACGCTGACGTGAGATACCCCAGTTTCTTAGCTTATAATTGGTAGTACCCTTACCCACTTCTTTGGCTTCAAACATCGAGATAATCTCTTTTTTTGCATCCACATTTGGGATACCTGTAAACAATTCTGAGTTTTCCAAAGTACCCTCTTGTGTATATGGTAGCTCTTCGCCCCCAGCTATCACACGTTTAATCGGCAAATCATATTTCGTAGCAAACTCAAAGTCTCTCTCATCATGTGCAGGTACTGCCATCACAGCCCCTCCTCCATAAGATGCCAATACAAAGTTTGCTGTCCATACTGGTATCTCTTCACGAGTCAGTGGGTGAATAACACTAAGCCCTAAGTCATACCCTTCTTTCCCCTCTTTGGCACGTTCTATCTCTGTCATGTTAGTGATTGTAACTATCTTTTGAGCTACATCTGCATCTAACAAATCATTATCTAACAAATATTTAGTGATAGGATGTTCAGCTGCCAATGCAGAGTAAGTCACCCCAAAAATAGTGTCTGGACGTGTAGTAAATACCGTGTACTTCTCAAAGTTCCCACCAAGTTTTGCTTTACTCTCTTCAGTAAGTTCAAACTCAAACTCAAGCCCTTGTGATTTTCCTATCCAGTTTTCCTGCATCGTAAGTACTTGGTTTGGCCATTTCCCCTCAAGCTGTTTCAAATCGCCCAGTAAATCATCTGCATATTTGATGATGTCTAGGTAATACCCTGGCATCTCTTTTAGTTCAACTGGGTTATCACAACGCCAACAGCACCCCTCTTCTACCTGCTCATTGGCAAGTACGGTATGACAGTCCTCACACCAGTTTACAGTTGTAGACTCACGATAAAGTAAACCCTCTTCAAACATCTTGATAATAAACTCTTGTTCCCACTTCGTATAAAGTTCATCACAGGTAGCAAACTCACGTGTTTTAGAAAAACTAAGCCCAAGTGTATTGAGTTCTTTTCTCATATAGTCAATGTTTGAGTATGTCCAGTCTTTTGGGTGTCTACCATGTTTAATGGCAGCATTTTCAGCAGGCATACCAAATGCATCCCAACCGATAGGATGCAGTACATTAAAGTCTTGTTTTCTGTAGTAACGTGCAAACGCATCACCAATGGCATAGTTTCTCACATGCCCCATGTGTAGTCTACCACTAGGAAAAGGGAACATAGAGAGGATATATTTTTTCTTTCTTGTTAACGCATCATCCGGCTCAAAAGCCTTCTCATCGTCCCATTTTTTCTGCCACTTGGCTTCAATCTCATTTGGATTGTAACTCATATTTTCTCATCCTTCTCACACCACTCGTTCCCAACGTCCTCGTTTGGAATGCATATTTTGACTATGATATGGTGGTTAATTTAATTGAAAGGATTATAGCTAAGATGGGGTTAGAGGTGTCTGTAGGGTGGGTTTTTATCGTAGTGTATACCTTTAGTGCTAACCCACCACGTAGGGTAATTTAAGAAATTATTGTAAGAGTCAATTACGTGTATCTTTAAGCCTTACGGAGAGAATTTTATTTTATACAAAGTTTATTATAGGGTGGGTTAGAAAATCCCCCCCCTACAAGAGATTTTATCCTGCTATGCCTCTAAATTCTCCAATAGATGAGATTAATTTTCCTTCTTCTACACCATTTTCTTGTTGTTTAGATGCTTTTATAGGTATATTTTGTTTTTTCTTATTTGGATGAAATGCTTTACTTACAGCCTTTGATATATCTGCATCTTTTGTTAATGTAATAGTAATTTCTTTCTGTTCCATTATTAAACCTTTCTAACAATTATATCATATTCAAAAGATAAGTTTTTATCTACCCAAACGTATTACACTGTCTCAAATCGCCAGACTTCAACCCCCGTCTAAACCACTCTAAACGTTGTTTTGAACTTCCATGTGTAAAAGCATCAGGACGTACAGCACCTCCGGCTTGTTTTTGTAAAGTATCATCTCCTATGGAACTTGCTGCTCTAAGTGCTTCTTCTACATCACCTGGTTCAAGTATATTAAACTGCTTGTGTGCAAGGTTTGCCCATACACCAGCATAACAGTCTGCCTGAAGTTCTACTTTCACCTGTAGGGCATTGGCTTTTTTAGAACTTCCACCCCAACTTTGTTTTGCTTTTTGTACTTGTGCAAGTGTTCCTTGCAAATTTTGTATGTGGTGCCCTATCTCATGTGCGAGCACGTATGCTTGCGCAAAATCGCCAGGTGCACCATGTCTTTTTGCCAATTCATCAAAAAAGCCTAAATCAAGATAAACCTTTTGGTCAGCAGGACAATAAAAAGGCCCCATCTGCGCAGAAGCATGACCACAACCACTTCGTGTACTTCCACGGTAAAGTACCATCACAGGCTCTCTATACCCACGTAGCTGTTTTTTCCAAACATCTTCGGTACTAGCCAATACCTTTTTAATAAATACTGCCTGTTTTTCATCTTTGACTTTATCGACAGGGCGGGAAACAGAACTTCCACCCATACCTAACAATGACAAAGGATTGTAACCCATCATATAAGCAACTACGCCTGCACCAATGACTAGCATACCAAATTTAGAACGAAGGAGTGGCTTTAGAATAGGCCACAACATCATCATGGTTCCCATAGAAGGCAAGCCTCTCCCACTGCGACCTGAACTAGCTCGTCTATCATCTACATTCCTACTTTCACGTTCATCATCCATACGCATATTAATCCTTTAGCATTTAATGTTATATTCATTCAATTATACCAACCAAAAGTAAAAATCTACTACAATATTGATACTAATTTATAAACTCGTTCCCATCGCTCCTGCGTGGGAATGCATACTTAAAAAATCTATACAAACAAAGTGTACATTCCCAACGAGGACGTTGGGAACGAGAGGTATACAGGAGATTATGTGTCATTAGCCTTAGCAAGAAAATATAGACCTGCAACCTTTGATGATCTTATCGGACAAGAAGCAGTTTCACAGACCTTATCACTTGCACTTGATGGCAACAGACTTTCTCATGCCTACCTTTTTTCAGGGCTTAGAGGTTCAGGTAAGACTTCTACTGCACGTATCTTCGCAAAAGCGTTACTGTGTGAGCAAGGTGCAACTTCTCACCCTTGTGGTGTATGTACCCACTGTAAAATGGCAGCAGACAATTCACACATGGACATCATCGAGATGGATGCTGCTTCCAACCGTGGTATTGATGATATCAAAGACCTCATAGAACATACCAAATACAAACCAAGTTCAGCACGTTATAAAATCTTCATCATCGATGAAGTCCATATGCTGACCAATCAAGCCTTTAATGCCCTGCTTAAAACACTGGAAGAACCACCTGATTTTGTAAAGTTCATCTTGGCAACAACGGACCCTTTAAAATTACCGGCAACTATTCTTTCAAGAACGCAGCATTTTAGATTTAAAAAGATACCACAAAATTTTGTACTCAAACACTTAGAACACATTTTAGCCCTTGAAAATATAGGCTATGAAGTAGAAGCACTAGACATCATCGCACGTTCTGGTGCTGGGAGTTTAAGAGACTCGCTCACACTCACAGACCAAGCTATTGTCTACTCAAAAAACTTTGTAGATGTCGCTACTGTGACTGGTATGCTTGGCATCATCGAGCCTAGTCACTTGGAAGCCTTACTCAATGATATTATGGCCAAAGATACTGGCAAGGTTTTAAGCTTCATCAACATGGCACGGGACTATGAAGCAGAGATGATTCTTGACGAGCTGACACTTTACCTAAAAGATTTACTCCTCTCAAATCAGGGGAAACTAAGCCCAATGATTATCGAACGGTTTTTTAGAATCATTGCTGAGTCAAAAGCCTTGCTTGCCTTAGGAAGTGATGGAGAATTTGTCCTCTCACTGGCACTGTTTAAAATGATGGAGTCTTTACAAATCAAAGACATAGACACCATGATACGCGGTCTTGAAAATGAACTCAAAGGTGTTGAAGTCTCTGAAATTATGGTCACATCACCTACCCCTGATGTCTCAGCCCCTGTGGAAGTCATTACCATTACACAAGATGAAATAGATGCAACACTCCCAACTGTACGAAAACCGGTGGAGATGCAAGAAGAAAATACTCCCACGTCAACAAACACAAGTATAGAAACTTTGCCCAACACAGATACAGAACCATCTACAACCAATAACCCAGTTACGCCTACAGAAAGTAAGGTCACTGAACCTATTGAAACAAAGCCTTCAGAAGAAGAAACTAGCCCTATAATACATGAGAGTGTAGAACAAGTTGTTGTAGCACCTGAACCTGAAGTAATTCAAGAGATTACAGTCGAACATATCAAAGAAGAAGTAATACCTCCTGCACCCGTTGCACCAAAAATAAACCCACATCAAAAAACCTTTGATGCACTTGTCAAAAAGATTTACGACAGAGACTATGATTTAGGTACCTGTTTTGAACGCAATATTGCCTTTGAGAGTTTTGAAGACAACAAACTTACATGGGGCTCACAGGCAGATGGTGATGACAAAAAAATGCTCATCAAACACTGGGGACTCATCAATATGTTTGTGAAAGACCTTTTTGGGTTTGAAACCAAGATTGTCAATATAGCTAAAAAAAAAGTAGTTAACACTCCTGAAGTTACGCGTAGGGTAGATTCATCCACCACAGACAAACCCCCACACTCAGATGCCGATAGTAGTTCTATGATAGAAGAGTTAGAGATGAAAAGTTCATGTATCTCCCCTGAAGCTGGAGATACGGAAGCTGCAAAAGAGAAAGACCCTTCAACCCTACTTCAAGAACCGATGATAAAAGAAGCCATAGCCCTTTTTGACCCTAAGAAGGTAAGAATTAAAAGAAATTCCTAATCCATCCAAGCCTGAGTCACAATCTTAGGCTTATCATCATGTATTTTAATCTTCTCAGCGCTTATGCAGCGCCCATTGTCATCTAACTCAAAAATCAGCAATTGAAAGATGGTTTTACATGCATCAGGTACATCATAATGCCCACCTAATGAAGTTAAGAATCTTTTTACGGGTACCGTATCATCCATTCCTATAACACCATCACGACAACCTGTAAGCCCCACGTCAGTCACATAGCAACAGCCATCAACTACCTGCAGATCATCTGTAGCAACATGTGTGTGTGTCCCCAATATTGCTGAGACATCTTTTTTTAGCATTTGACGTAAAGCATTTTTTTCAGAACTTGCTTCAGCATGTATGTCTACGATGATGTGTTTTATATTTTGTGCTTTAAGCTTTTTAACCTCTTCAACTATCATCGTAAAAGGGTTGTCAACCATAGGCATAGTGTAGTGTCCCATAAGGTTGATAATGGCCAGTTCATGCCCTAAAAGTGTTGTGTGGTATAGTCCTTCACCTGCTGTCTCTTTTGGGTAATTGATAGGACGAATAAGAGGGTATCTGTCAAACATCTCTAGAATCTCTTTTTTATCAAAAGAGTGGTTTCCACCTGTCATCATATCGACCCCATAGCCAAGAAGTTCAACACAGTTTTTTTCAGTCAATCCAAAGCCATGTGAGGCATTTTCATAGTTGGCTATGGTAAAGTCAACGAAGTGTTCTTGTTGTAGTCTCTTGAGGTGTCGCTTCAGCATTAAGCGACCTGGTTTACCTACGATATCACCTATAAAAGCGATTTTCATTTTTACACCTGTAGGGTGGGTTTTCTAACCCACCAACAATTATTTATGATTAATAGTGAACAATGTTCATTGTGGGTTAGAAAACCCACCCTACTTTGCTTTCCCTGCAAAAGGCAAAAGTGCAGAAGCCCAAGTAAGTCCACCACCAAAGGTATCTAGTAACATTAACTCACCATTTTGAAGTCTACCCGACTCCCAAATATCGTTAATAGCCATAGGAATAGAAGCTGCTGATGTATTACCATATTTACCCACAGTAAGCACTACTTGTTCCTCGCTCATCTTAAGTGCATCACCGACTGCTTTGATGATACGATAGTTCGCCTGATGTGGAATAAAGTGAGGGATATCTTCAGACTTTATTTCATTTTTGGCTAAAATTTCTTTAACATCTTTTGTGAGTGTTTTTACTGCTAATTTAAAGGTTTCATTTCCTTTCATTTGAACAAAATTGAGTCCTTCATCGATCACTTTTTGACTCACTGGATTAACACTTCCCGGAGCTGGTGTCACTAAAAAATCTGCATAAGCACCATCTGCTGATGCATGAACATCAATAAAAGCTTCTTTTTTATCGCTTGTAACAGAGATAATAGCGGCACCTGCACCATCACCAAAAAGAATACAGGTACTCCTGTCTGTATAGTCAACAATAGAAGAAAACTTTTCTGCCCCAATAATTAGTACGTTCTTTTTCATGCCAGATTCAACAAATGCCTTCGCCACAGTCAACAAATATACAAAACCACTACAAGCAGCAGAGATATCAAATGCCTGTACATTTCTAATACCTAATTTATCAGAGATAATACATGCAGTAGAAGGCATATTAAAATAGTCAGGCGTTACAGTAGCACAAAGCACTAAATCAATCTCTTCTTTAGCAATACCAGAACGCTCTATGGCTAGAGCTGCTGCTTTAGCACCCATATCACTCGTTACTTCATCTTTAGCTGCTATATGGCGCTCTTTAATACCTGTTCGTTTAAGTATCCACTCATCCGTGGTATCTACCATTTTTTCAAGATCAGCATTGCTTAAAATCTTCTCAGGTACATACGCACCTATAGATCTAAATGAAGCATAAATTTGTGACATAGTTATCCTTAACACATTATTGGATTTATTTTACCATAAGTTTGATAGGGAACTTCTAAAAATGAGGGAGAAAATGGGAAGCAAGCCATGACTTGTTCCCTTTAATATAATGGTGCTATTCGCTTTTTTCTAAAATTTCTTCAATGGTTGTATTGACATCTGATTCTACATATGAGATGGCTTGAAAAACTGCATTTTTAATGGCTTTAGGGGTGGATGCACCATGAGAAATGATGGCACAACCTTTAAGACCAAGCAGTGGTGCTCCACCATACTCATCTTTATCTACTTGCTTTTTCATATTTCCAAAGACTTTCTTCTTCATCATCAGTGCACCAATTTTTGCAGGTAATGACTTACGTATATGTTGTTTCATCAAGTCAAAAACTGTAGATACCACACCTTCTGAAGTTTTAAGTAAAATATTTCCTGTAAATCCATCACATACAACAACATTCACTTTACCATTGAAAATATCTTTACCTTCAACATTACCGATAAAACCATCTAAAGCTTTTAGCAAAGGGAAAGTTGCCTTGGTAAGCTCATTCCCTTTTGAGTCTTCACTACCATTGGCTAAAAGTCCTACTTTAGGATTTTTAATCTTCATAATCTTTTCAGCATATGCTTCACCCATTGCACCAAACTGAAAGAGGTTTTCAGGCTTGCAATCGGTAACAGAACCCACATCAAGAACCAAAGTTTTATCTTTTGTAATACTTGGCATCAATGTTGCAAGTGCTGGTTTTTTAATCCCAGGTATTCTACCCATACGTAAAGTAGATGTTGTCATGGTTGCGCCTGAATGACCAGCAGACAGGACAGCATCAGCTTTTCCCTCACGCACAAGCTCCACTGCTTTATAAATAGAAGAGTCTTTACGCTTCAATGCATCTGTTGCAGCATCTGCCATAGCGATAACATCAGAAGCTTGTTCGAATTCAACTTTATCTATGTAATATTGTGGGAGATATTCTAATATTTTTTCTTTATCACCTACAAGTATAGGTAAGAATCTTTTTTCATCAAGTGCTTGAATAACACCTTCTATAATAGGTTCAGGACCGAAGTCCCCACCCATTGCGTCAATTGCAATGCGTATCATCAATTACGCTTTAGTTGTTTTGTACTCACCAGTAGTCATGTTCATGTGGTGAGGCATTCTCCATGTTCCATCTGCATCTTTTACAGGCATTGGTAATGTCAATTTGTAATGTGTTC
>JALXBG010000136.1 GCA_026991605.1 Sulfurovum sp. | reverse complement strand
CGTAGTCTCCATAGTCTTTAAATGCCTTAAAGAGTTTTTCATAGTCTTCCAAAGCTTCATTTTCAGGGGTGACTTTGTTTTTACCAATATTGATACCAATAGGGTAGTCAAAAAATTGGATTTTTTTAAGACGTTGGAGCATGTAGTGTGCACCTTTGTTGTTAAAGCCCATGGCATTTTGGATGGATTGGGCATCTACAAGTCTAAAGAGTCTTGGTTTTGGATTCCCACCTTGTGGTTTTGGTGTGACTGTACCTATCTCAGTAAAGCCCATACCCAGTGTGGGCATCGCTTTGATGTACTGACCATTTTTGTCAAATCCTGCACCCACACCAACCGGGTTTTGAAAAGTACGCCCAAATATAGTCTGTTTTAGTAGAGGACTTGTAACGAAATAATGCTGGGTTAGGCATTTGTTTAGGGGAGGGCATAGCGCTGAAAAACGAAGTCCTAAACCTGCTAAAGTATGTGCGGTTTCAGGGTCAAGTTTGAAGAGGAATTTTTTGAGGGTTTGGTAAGAAAAAAGGGACACTATAATCTCCGTAATAAATTACGTGATTATAGCGTAGTATCAATAAAAGTAGTGTAAAGCAAAAGTAGCACCACGCATAGTATCAAGTGGTTCAAGTCTGTCCATAAAATAGTAATGGTATGAGACATCCAAATCAATGTTGTCTGTAATGTAAAAGAGCATACCTAAGTCTAAACCATAATAACCATCTCTATTTCTTGGAGCGGTTGTATTTCTATCATTAAGCTCATCATCAAGAATACGATTATCGTTGTATTGTGCACTAAGGTTTTCATCATAACGAATATACCCTAAGGTGGCACCCACATAAGGTCTTATTTTTGCTGTACCGAACATACTGTCCATGAAAATATAGTCAACTTGAACATCTATACTTTGGAAATCGCTGTTACCTTCAGCAGTGAATGTAGTACGGTAATCTTGGGTTTGTACCCCATATTGAATACCAAAAGTTGTTTCTTGCTGAGAACTTGGGTTGTTTGGACGATTTGGTTTTTGTGTTGCTATTGGCATTAAATCTACAGTATGTGTCGCAACAGTTACCCCTATAAATGGAAATGTTTCCTGCTCGGCAAAGAGTGAAGTACATAAGAACATAAAAAATATAAAAAATCTTGACATAGATTTCCTCCTAAAAAAGTTAAAATGATATATAGAACATCTTAGCGTTATGGTATCTTTATTTGTGTTAAGAAAATCTTACTTATACGATTTGTACAGAAGCGATAATATCTTAACGATACTCATGGTAAAATACCTCTGAAGGATCAAGATGAAACAATTATTTAAATATTTTCTGCCATATATCATGGGATATAAAAAAGAGTTTATATTTGCTATATTGGGGATGATTGCTGTTGCTGTGGGTACAGCAGGTACAGCACACTTACTCAAACCTATTTTGGATGACATTTTTATTAATAAAGATAAAGAGATGTTGGCATGGATTCCTGTGATGATTATAGGGATTTTTGCACTCAAATCTATAGGAAAATTTGTTCAAACATATTTTACCGCATACATTGGTGATGATGTGGTACGAAAACTTAGAGACAGACTCACGTTACACTTGATGCATCAAGATATCGCCTACCTCAATAAAATGCGTAGTGGTGAACTTCTTAGCCGTATTACCAATGATTTAACACGTATACAAAATGTGGTTTCTGTACTTTTACCTGCTGTGATGATAAAAGTCATGCTCATTATCACTCTCTCAGGGTATATTATTTACCAAAGTCCAAGTTTGGCATTTTACTTTCTTGTGATTATGCCTTTGGCACTGTTTCCTTTACAGATTTTGGCGAAAAAGATGAAAAGGTACTCTAAGCGTTCGCAAGAGAGTACGTCAAACCTTACTGCAAGGCTGACAGAGATATTTAACAATATTGAGGTGATAAAAGCGAACTCATCGCAGGACTTTGAGCATGAACGTTTCACCAAAGAAAATTTACGTTTTTTCAAAGCCAGTTTAAAACAGATTATGATTAATGCACTCACCGGACCTACTTTAGAAATATTTGGTGCAGTAGCAGTAGCTATCGCAATTTATATTGGTGCGATGGAAGTCATCAATGATGAGATTACGGTGGGTACATTTTTTGCATTCGTTGCAGCACTTTTTATGTTGTATGATCCCATTAAAGTACTCGCAAATATTCATAACAAAATGCAAGATGCAGTTGCAGCAACAGAGAGAATGCAGGAACTGTTTGACGTAAATCCGAAGATAGTCTCTGGCGATAAAGTATTGAGAGATATTGATCGTATTGTATTTGATAATGTAGGACTCTCTTATGATGATGAAATGGCTTTACAAAATATTAATCTGGAAGCACACAAAGGCAAGATATATGCTTTGGTTGGTGACAGTGGTGCAGGTAAAAGTAGTTTTATCAACCTTTTGGTACGATTTTATGACCCAAGTATCGGAGAGATACGTGTGAATGAGGAGAGTCTCAAAGTGTACACTTTAGCCTCTTTACATAAAAAGATAGCGTTTGTCACACAACGTATATTTATCTTTCAAGACTCTGTACTTGCTAACGTAGCGTATGGTTTGGAGCAAGACAAAGAGAAAGCCATAGAAGCATTGAAAAAGGCTGAAGCATGGGAGTTTGTTGAAAAACTAGAAGATGGGATAGAGACAGTGCTGGATGAATTTGGTACAAATCTTAGTGGTGGTCAACGTCAACGTATTGCGCTGGCACGTGCACTCTACAGTGAACCTGAGATACTGATCTTGGACGAGGCGACCTCTGCACTTGATAATAAAAGTGAAAAAGCGATACAAAAATCACTTTATGCACTAAAAAATGAGATGATTACTTTTGTGGTAGCACACCGTTTGAGTACCATAGAAAATGCTGATACGATTTTACTTTTGGAAAAAGGTGAGATTATAGATAGAGGAACATACAGTGAACTGCTTGAAAAATCATCTGCTTTTCAAGCCTTAGCAAATAAGGGAACCTCTAGTAATATAGAAGCGTAGTTTACGCTTTTTCCCAAAGCGTTCCCTCCGCGGTATCCATTATATTAATGCCTTGAGCTTTGAGTTCATCACGGATGGCATCAGAACGTACAAAATCTTTTGATTTTTTAGCTTCCACACGCTCTGCGATGAGTGTTTCTATTTTCTCTTTCAACGCATCATCTACACCTATTTGAAAGTAAGAAAATGGTTCTTTCCCTCCAAATCCTAATAGCATATCTATAAATTCAATATTGGCGAGAGTCTCTTTCTTTAGTGCCTTATCTTTTGGGTTAGCATCTAAGGCATCATTCGTATTTGCTATGAGTTCATCTATGAGGGATAGAGCAATAGAGATGTTCAAATCATCACCCATAGTATCAAGCAGTGACTTTTTAAAATTTTTATTGATGCTAGAGGCTTTTCCCGGAGAGATACGTTTTTTAAGGCGGTAGAGTTTGTCAAGTCTCTTTTTATTGAGCTGTAGCTCCTCTTCAGAAAAGTTAAAGTCATTTCTGTAGTGTACGGAGTTGAGGTAATAGCGTAATACTTCTCCATCATAAAGTTTTAGTGCATCTTTGAGGAAAAAGCTGTTGCCAAGAGATTTACTCATTTTTTCTCCATCTATCTGTACAAAACCGTTATGCATCCAGTATTTGGAGAGTTCATGTCCAGTGGCACAGCGCGATTGTGCTGCTTCATTTTCATGATGGGGAAAGAGCAGGTCTGCACCGCCTCCGTGTATGTCTATACTATACTCCTCATTGCCTGTAAAGTGTTTTTCTATCATAGCAGAACACTCTATATGCCAGCCTGGACGACCTTTAGAGAAAGCAGTATCAAAACAGATATCTTCTTCTCCTTTACAGGCTTTCCAAAGGGCGAAGTCTTTAGGATTTCTTTTCTCTGAAGTGTGTGCTACACGGCTTTGAGTATCTTCATCATCTGCAACACGGTGAGAGATATTGCCATATTTACTGTCTTTTGAAGTATCAAAATAGACATCTCCTGTTGAAATGACATAGGCATCATCTTTATCAATAAGTGTTTGTATCATAGCTTCTATGGCACCAAGTGACTCTGTGGCTTTGGGTTCTATGTCAGCACGAGCAATACCAAGGGCTGCCATCTCTTCAAGGTAGCGTGTTATGTAAAAAGAAGTAATCTCTTCCATATTTTTACCGGTTTCTTCTACTTTTTTGATAATCTTGTCATCTATATCGGTAAAATTTTTCCCCATCGTGACTGCATAACCATGTGCTTTTAAAGTGCGAGAGAGAAGGTCAAAAGCAAGAGAAGAACGTGCATGCCCCAAATGTGCATCATCATACACGGTAGGCCCACAGACATAGATACTTACATTGTTGGAAATGATGGGTTCGAAAGGAACTTTCTTTTTTTGGACGCTGTCATAGATATACATAGTGAAATAAGCCTTATTTTGTATTGTTGTGATTATAGCCAAAGTATGGTTAGTTTTGTTTTGAGTTAGAATGCATAGATTTAGGAAGAGTCTTTAAAACAGATAATATAAAAATATCTTTCTTGGGTGTTAAAAATTGTAAGAATTGTCTTATATCTATGCATTATATAATTTAGATACAATAAACAATATAAGTTTAAATTGTTACATATTTTAATCTATGAAAGGTTTATACTGAATGAAGAATCCTAAGAACCCCTTGATTATTGAAAATACAATTACAAAAGAGCTGATTTTTAAATGTAATCCAGTCGATGAAGAGGTAGTTTTCGACGGTGGAGTTATGATTACTGAAACAGATACGCGAGGTATTATTACCTATGCAAATCGTAAGTTTAGAGAGATGACAGGTTTTACGAGAGAAGAACTTATAGGCTCACCCCATAGTATTAATCGTCATCCGGATATGCCTCCAGGTGCTTTTAGAGGTATGTGGAAAATTATTTCATCAGGAAAACATTGGCGTGGATATGTGAAAAATATGAGGAAAGATGGTCAATACTACTGGGTTTTGGTCTATATTCAACCAAAATATGATGATAATGATAATATTATCGGTTTTGTAGCTGGCAGAAAAATAGCATATGATGAGGCAGTTGAGGCAGCAGAAAAGTTGTATGCAAAATACCACGGATCTGAACATATGAATAATCCAGTATTTTTTGATGAAGGGTATGATTTGTACCTTAAAGGTAAAGCGTAGTATATCTTAACGGATTATCTGCATAATAAATGTATTGATATAATACAGAAGAAGTGAAAAAAGTAGTAGTGATGCAATAAGATAAAGAGACTTTTTAGATTTTATAATAGTCAAAAATTTATCTGTTCCTACTTCTCTTACTGTCAATATAAATAGTACCCAACCTCCGATACTCCCAGCTAAAGCAATACCTGTTGCACCCATAGGATGCATAAGTAATAAAGAAGCAATAATATTGGCTACTACTGATATGGTAGCGATTTTAGCAGCTTTTCCTTGACGGTAAGTGGCATAGAGAAAAAGAGAAAATAGTTTTGCAAGACCCAGAGGTAAAAGCCCTAACATAAACATACTAAGTACAGATGCAGTGGCTTGTGTCTGTTCTGTAGTGAAGTTTCCTCTTTCAAAAAGTAGCCATATGATAGGCTCAGAGAGTATAACTCCCCCCACTGTAGCTAAACCAAGTGCAAAGCTTAAGAGCCAAAACCCTTTTCCTAAATTGGCATAGGCTAGGGTTTCATTTTTATTTTTAAGTGCTTTTGAAATACCAGGAAAAAGTGCAGTAGTTGTAGCAATAGCAAAGAGAGCCAAAGGAAGTTGAAAAATACGTTGGGCATAGGCTAAGTATGAGACTGAGCCTGTAATAAGAAATGAAGCAATTATGCTACCAACAAAACTATTTATCTGTAGGCTTGACCCTCCCCATACAGCAGGTATAAAAAGAGAGGTAAACTTCTTTTTTTCCTCTGTGACATCTTTTTCTTTTCTATATTTCCATCCACCTAGAAGAAGTCTTGAAAGTTTGAGTCTATAGAGTGCTATGAGGTGCACTAATACTTGTAATGCTCCTCCAACTAATACGGAGATACTCAATGCATATGCGATGGTTTTTGGATCACTTTTCATAAAAAGAAGTAGGGCTACAATCATAGAAATATTTAAGAGTACTGTAGACATAGCAGTGGTTACAAAATGTTCTTTATACTGCAAGAGTGTAGCAATAAAGGTAACAATGAAAATAAGGTAGAGATACCAAAAATTTATAGCAGTTAAAGGTGCAGTATCGGCAATGCGTTCACTGTCCCAACCCGGGGCTAAAAGTTTTGTGATGTATTCTGGTGCAAATGTAACAATAAAAGAGCCAAAGATAATAAAAAGAGAAAATCTTAAAAAGATGGCTGTGGAGAATACACCTTTGTTAGCAGAAGCAACAAAAGAAGGCATAAATGCTTGTGTAAAAGCCCCCTCTGCAAAAATATTTCTAAAGAGGTTAGGTAGTCTGTTTGCAAGAAAAAAGATGTCACTCCAGTAACTTGCACCTAGAGCTGATGCCATAACGATATCTCGTAAAAATCCAAAAATGCGTGAGAGGAGTATTCCAAAACTGTTGGTAAATATAGATTTTAATCGCATGATACTCTTTTCTTTTAAGTATGTTATTTTAGCGTAAAGTAGATTTGAGCTAAAAATATGCTTAATATTTATATTGTAGAATTTATTCTATAATTGACATATGTTAAAAAATAAACTATAATATTTTAAATATATTAAAAATAGTTGGTAAAAATGACAAAATGTTTAATTTGTGAAGAAACTTTATTTATAGATTCTCTCTCTTGTAAATCGTGTAATACTACATATAAAGGGAAATTTTATTTTTCTCGTTTGGCACGTTTAAATTTGGATGAACAGAAACTTGTGGAGTCGCTTATATTACATGGAGGAAATCTGAAAGAGATGAGTGAAGTACTTTGCGTGAGTTATCCGACATTAAAAAAGCGTCTTAATGAACTTTCTATCTCTTTACAGATGAAAAAAGCAGAAGATGAGAAAAAGATAGAACAGATACTCAAAGAGATTGAGTTGCAAACAATGAATGCTCAAGAGGGCATTAAATTAATACGGGAGATAAATGGTGAATTATAAAGATAAAATAGAAGAGCTTAAAGCAAAAAATGTACTGGATGAGGAGCAAGCCCAAAAACTTAGTGGTGTGTTGCATGATAAATCTATGACGGAGGAGACTTCAATGGGAGAGCCTTTGGAAATAGATGAAAAGAGCCATACATTGCGTTGGATAGCTGTTTTTGTAGTACTGTTTCTATTACTATTTGGAGTGCTATATAACTCACTTGTAAACAAATCAGAATCAGTTGATATGGCATGGTCACAAGTGGAAAGCACGATGCAAAGAAAACTAGACTTGATTCCCAATCTTGTTAAGGTTGTCAAATCGTATGCCAAACATGAAAGTGAACTGCTCACACAGATAACTTCTCTGCGTGCTAATGCCAAAGATATGCTACAGACAAAAGATACAAGCAAACTAGCAAAACTCAATACAAAACTCAACAGCTCAATGATGCAACTCTTTGCAGTAGCTGAGAACTATCCTGATTTGAAATCTTCTGAGCACTTTTTGCAGTTGCAAGCACAGTTGGAGGGGAGTGAAAATCGTATCAATATCACACGTATGATGTTTAATGATGCTGTAGCAAACTATAACAGTGCGATAAGAAAAATGCCTCAAAAATTTATCGCGAATGTTATGGGGTTAAAGAGTCGTGCGTATTTTAAGGCAGAAAAAGATGCACATAAAAAATTGAAAGTGGAGATGTAAAGATGAAATATATATTGGTAAGTATACTGGTACTTTTTTTAGTAGGATGTGAGAGTAAAAAAGAGGTGACAGAGGAACAGAACAGTATTAAAAATATTATCATAGACGATGCCTATGTTGTTCTTGATAATGATAAGATAATGAAAGAATATAGAGATTTTAACCAGCATTTATTGGACGATTTTGATATAGATTTTAGAACCATTACCACAAGTGATGACAGTGACATTGACCTATTTGCAAACAGTGAATTTAAGAGGCTTCAGAAAGAGAGCAGAAGCCAGTCTGGTAAGGCAATACTCATGGTAATCAATACCCTACAAGACAAAGTGAGACTAGAGGTATCTATGGCACTTGAACCTGTCTATACGGATGCTTTTGTCTCTTACATAGAGCGAAAAGGGTTTGTGCCATATTTTCGTAATAACACCATTGCTGATGCCATTTATATGGCAGCAGAACTCATTTCTGACAGAGCGTATGATGCACAGAGTGGAAAAGAGTTTATGCCACCGATGCAAAGTAAGTCCATAGGCGCAGGGGCAAAAACCAAAGCACATATAGGTAAAAAGAATCTTCATGAGAAAAAGGGTAATAATGTACTCTCTTCAAGTAGCGATACACCTATGGATGTACTCAAAAAGTATCTTGCATCTGAAAAGCTTCACAATACCAATCCAAATCTAGATATTTATACTGATGCAACCAAAGCATTTGTTGCCAAACATACAGTAACAGAAATAAATCAAAATAACGAGATACGCTTTTTAACTCCATGTATGAATAGTAAAGAGGTAAAGTATGCAGTAGATGGAGTGCATGCTGTTTTACTTAATGACCCAGTAAATCAACGTAAGTGTAGCCCATACTTTTTTAAAAAAGAGCAGGGTAATTGGAAACTTGACATTGCGACTATGGCACAGATATTGCGTTTTAATACAACGATGCAGTGGCATTTCAATATGAAAGAGCGATTAAAAGGTGAAGCGAAGTATTATGCTTTTGCTTTTGATGGGTATGGAGTGGATAGAAATGCCTTTCCTACGATAGTTGGTAAATACAAGAAGCCAAAAGATGCTAGATGGGGATTTAAGTCAGGTATATGGTACAAGCCTGGAGAAAATCCCAAAACTCAAAGTCGTTGTCGCATTACCTATGTTTGGGCTGATTCTCCTGCATTTATGCGTTTAGGACTAGAACCAAATGACTACATATTATCGGTAGGAAAAGGGATGAATAAAAGAGAAAATATTTATTATGAAGATTTCATGGACTATATGGCTTCTGTACCCTCTGGTACTTTAGTTAGCATCGAAGTAAGGCATTATGATCAAGATACCAAGAGTAGATATAGAGTTGTTAGAGAGGGAGTAGCACCGTGATAAAGTTTTCCTTAACCAAATGTCCCTGTTGTCAACATAAAAATCCCATACCATTTAATCGTAAAACAAGTATGGGATTACAGAGTGAGGAAAAGTGTTCTCTTTGTCAATGTAGATTGCGAGTGCATCGTCTTGTTTATATACTTCTATATTTATTGGTTACAGCATTATTACCTTTTGGGTTTATAGTAGGTGTACAAGTTTTTCAACTCTTTTTTGGTTCAGAATTTGGATTGAGTTTTAGTTATTTGGGATTAGGGGCATTGTTAGGTATGATAGCTTCATTTTTTTTGGCTCTTTGGTTGTGTTATGTGTTGATTCCTGTGGTTAGGGTAGTGAGTAATGATGCATAATAATAAACTTGTGGAAGTTGCAAGGTTTTTTTCTTCGAGTGACGCACATATTTTACGGGCTTTGCTAGAGGTAGAAGATATCAAAGTAGAAATTTTTGATGAACAGTTTAGCTCTTTAAATCCTGTAGACTCTGTGATATCAGGTGGTATAAAACTGATGATATTAAATTCAGACATACTTAAGGCAGAGCCGATAATACAGAGATATTATGACAACTTAAAAATAGAAGCAGGTAATATTTGTCCTGAGTGTGGCTCTTTGGATGTAAAAAATGATTATGTAAGACGATTTACAGGGGTTTGTTATGCCACATTTGGTGCACTTTTGGGTACAGGATTCCAACGAGCTACACCTCAGTATAAAAAATGTAATAAATGCGGGTATGAGTGGTAGTAAGGAGTTATTTTATTTTATAAGGAGATTAAAAATGTTTACCATACTTTTTTATGGAGGTATTGTTGTGGCTTTTCTTATGGTTTGGATAATATTTAAATGTGCTAAATCCAATAGAAAGTTTTATGAAACAGAAACATCTTCATGGTGGATACGATGGTATAAATGGCGTTATCTTTTTGCCTTTTTGTTGGTGCCTATCTTACTATTGGGGTATCCTATAGTAGTAGATGGTGAACATTATCATATGATAGGGCTACCATTAATGGTAGCTGCATTTGACAGTAAAGGAACAGATTTTGTTAGTCCGTTTACTAGTATATTTTTATTAATTGATGTAGCTCTTATATATTTTTCAATTCATATAATCATCTGTATTTTCCAGAGATGGACGAATGAGAGAAAAAAATAAACACAAATTTGTAGAAAGGAAAAGTGAATATGTCACTATGTAAAAAAATACAATATTCGATACTGCATAATAAAAAACTAGATTGGTTAAAAAGAGAAAAAGAATGGAAGCCTGATAGAGTTGATGGTATATTTTTTCTTGCTTTTTTAATTATTTTTTTATTGGCATATCTTTTTGGAGAATTTTTTGTTTTCTTAGGAATGTTTATAGTCTACTTAGGTGGATTTATAGGTCACATAAGGAATATAAAAAGTACTCATGGAGATATAGAATCAAGGTTAATGTCTCCGATGATATGCATTGGTATGATATTTTTTTCTGCTTCATTTGTTATAGCGATTAGTGTAGCTCTAGGTAGGTTGTTGTGATGAATACAAAAATAAAAGATTTTGATTTAACATATCTCTACGAACAAATGAAATTGATTTTCCCAGAAAAAAATGATTGTGCATCTTTAGTTGAACTGGAAGAGACTCTGTATGAATTGAAATTATTTGGTATCAAAACAAAGAAAGATATTAAAGCTTTTTTAATGAAACATAAAGAATGGCTTATTGAAATAGACCAAGAGCCAATGGATGAATACCACCATAGACTGTATAGAAAAGATCTTGGTGATGAAGTGTATTTTGATAGTATAAATAAAGGATATTGGTTTTGTTATCCTGCATTTATACGAAATGCCCTTGAAAAAGAATTTGGTGATGAATATGAAAAGTTTGCAAATGCCCGTGATGGGATATAGAAATTATAGGGAGAGAGAAGATGAATATATTACACGGTGTCTCAGCAAGTAAAGTCTTTCGAGAAGCTTTTGATATAGAAGAAGAAAAAATACTTATTTTTAATGATGTATTGTCATGTGGTCCACTAAAAGAGTATACAGATATGGAGTCTTGGAAAAAATTTCGGGAAAAGTACTGGAATCAATTTGAACTCTATGGTTATAAAGAGAGACCAAGTTTTAACGATATTGAGAGAGACTTTTATGCGAACTTTGATGATTTTAAATCAGCAGACAACTTTAAACTTTGGCTTGGTACAGGGCTTGGAGACCAGTTACTACTTGCCTTTGTTGTCCATCTTATTGATTATTATGGACTTGATATGGAGAAACTTGAAGTCTATCAGTTTGAAAAAATACAGAGAAAACATTTTGCTATTGAGGCTTGGGGTATTGCGCTATTACGCACTGAGGAGGTACAAAACCATCCTTCTGCCTATGTACTGACTAGCAAAGAAGTAGTCATGGCTCAAAAAGCTTGGGAAGCAGTTACTTCACCCACTCCTGACAAATACTTACAATACCTTCATAGTGATAAAGACACACTATTCCTTTTAAAAAAATCAATGGGATTCTTGTTTTTACGTTACCCAAATATCTCTAACGGACTACCCTATTGGGATGAGGCATTGTTGAAATATACTGAAAAACAAGCAAGACCGAAAGCTTACAGAATTGTCGGTGATGTATTGGGATATGAATATCATGATAAATATAATCTAGACATAGTTGGAGATTTCTATCTCTTTAATCGTTTAAAAAACTTGGGTAGAGCAAACCTAGCCAAACCTCTTGTTAAAGTAAATACATTTGATTTACCCATGAGAGAAACTGAAATCACAATTTTACCTGATGGAATCAAAGCACTACCAGGAGAAATAAATATGATTGAAGAAAATGGTATAGATGATTGGGTGAGTGGTGTGCATCTTGATTCGTCAAGCGGTGGAGTATGGGTAAGAGATGGTAGAAAACTTGTATGGAAGAGTTTTTCAGACAAGTTATGAATGAAATAGGAGATATGATATGAAAATAATTACTACTAAATTAGCCATCACAGGAGCCAACGGCTTCGTGGGGAAACATTTACAAAATACTTTTAATCATGTAGTGGTGCTTCAGCGTGATGACAGTGTGGATGTGCTGATAGATAAACTCAAAGGAGACCACACATGACACAACTATTTTTACTCTCTTTGTTGCTTTTAGGCATAACTTATTTATGGACTAAAAAGAAGAAAAAAAGACAATTGGAATTTATAGAAAACTACCAATTCTCCGCTATGATACTAGAACGGGTACAAAAAAAGCATGATTATTTGAGTCATAAAGATATGCAAAAAGTAGCAAAGGCTATGAAAGATTATTTTTATATATGTAACCAAGCCAAGGGAAAGATGGTTGCGATGCCTTCTGAAATAGTAGATGTATTGTGGCATGAGTTTATCTTGTTTACACATGCGTATGAAAAGTTTTGTAAACAGGCATTGGGTAGGTTTCTGCATCATACACCTACTGAAGCTATGCCCCAAAAATCACTTGCAAGTGAGGGTATAAAAAGAGCATGGCGTTTAGCATGTGCCAAGGCAAATATTAATCCTAAAAAACCAAATAAACTGCCACTGCTTTTTGTGATAGATACTGCACTCAATATAGAGGGTGGATTTAAGTATGAACTCAACTGTAAACAT
>JALXBG010000135.1 GCA_026991605.1 Sulfurovum sp. | reverse complement strand
AGTCAGGAAAGTTTGATATTGTAGGTCATTTAGACCTCATTAAAATCTTTAAGTTTATGCCTAAACAAGACACCCGTCTACTTGCAAAAGATGCACTACAAGCCATCAAAAAATCCAATATGGTAATAGAAATAAACACTGCAGGCTTACGAAAACCTATAGGTGAGATGTATCCCTCTCGTGCATTACTTGAAGAGGCATATACATTAGATATCCCTATCACTTTCTCGTCTGATGCTCATGCAGTAGACCAAATAGGAGTGGGATATGATGTTGCCACGACACTGGCACGAGACATAGGATACACCCAAGCTGTTACTTTTAAAGGGCGAGATAAACAATTGATTACTTTTTAGGCAAAACTCCTACCCTTATTTATTTTAGAGTGGTTATAATCTAAGGATAAAATTTAATTAGGAGCGTTATACATGGGTAAATTTGTAAACAACATGGCAGAATTTAACAAATATTGTGAGGAAAATGAAGTTGAGTTTATTGACTTTAGATTCACTGACATTAAAGGTGCATGGCACCATATTTCATACAGAGCAACTGCTGTAGATGACAAAATGCTAGAAGCAGGTCTTCCGTTTGATGGTTCATCTATCGAAAACTGGCAGCCAATCAATGAATCAGATATGATTCTTAAGCCTGATGTAGAATCTGCATTCCTTGACCCGTTCACAGCAGATAGTACGGTGATTCTTATTTGTGATGTCTATGACATCTACAAAAATGAGCTTTATGCAAAATGTCCAAGAGCTATCGCTAAAAAAGCACTTAAAGCACTTGAATCTGCAGGGGTAGCTGATGAAGCATACTTTGGTCCTGAAAATGAATTCTTCATCTTTGATGATGTAAAAATTGTTGACAATGACAACCACCAGTCCTTTAAGGTAGAAACAGACGAAGGTCACTGGGCTGATAACGAAGATTACGGTGAGTATGGAAACATGGGTCACAGACCTAGAATTAAAGGGGGTTACTTCCCAGTAATGCCAACAGATTCTGCTGTAGATTTAAGAGCTGAAATGATGTTACTTCTTGAAGAAGTAGGTTTAGAAGTAATTCTTGGTCACCACGAAGTGGCACAAGGTCAACATGAAATTGGTATCGTTTACTCTGACATCATCACTGCTGCGGATAACGTACAAAAATATAAATATGTTGTAAAAATGGTTGCTCACCTTAACGGTAAAACAGCTACATTTATGCCTAAGCCTATTTATAATGATAATGGAAATGGTATGCACGTGCACCAATCACTCTGGAAAAATGGCGTAAATACATTCTATGAAGAAGGTGCATACGCAAACCTTTCTAAAACTGCGCTAGATTACCTTTCTGGTATCTTTGCACACAAAGAAGCCGTAGCTGCATTTACAAACCCAAGTACAAACTCATTTAAGAGACTACTTCCAGGATTTGAAGCGCCACGTATCTTGACTTACTCTAGCCAAAACCGTTCGGCTGCATGTCGTATCCCTTATGGTGCAGGTGCACCGGCAACTAGAATTGAGACACGTTTCCCAGATTCTACTTGTTGTCCTTACCTTGCATTCTCGGTACTTATGATTGCAGGTCTTGATGGAATTGAAAAAGGTGGTTACCCACTTGTTGGTCCATTTAACGAAGATTTATTTGAGCTTACTAGAGATGAGATTGCTGAGAGAGGTATCCCTGAACTTCCAAACTCATTTAGAGATGCACTAGAAGGACTTGCAGAAGACCATGCCTTCCTTGCTCCTATTATGGATGAAGAATATATTAAAACGTATGTTGACTATATGTTTGATAGACACGTAATTCCTGTTGAAGGTCGCCCAACAGCACACGAGTACATTACTACTTACTCTTGCTAAAACTTTTTCGAGCTTCGGCTCGAAACCTCTTTTTATAACACTTTTTTACCCCCCACATTTTTTCAACCTTATATTATTTCTTCTGCAGTATAATAATTCTTTAAATTAATCTTAAAGGGAAATAAAATGGGGGAAACAATGAAAAACTTAGGTTTAGCAACAATAGCAACAAGTATAGTACTACTTACAGGATGTGGCGGAGGAAGTGATAAGAATCCAATGAACGATAAAAAGGTTATTGCTATTTTAAAAAATGTACCATCAGGTATTTGTGAGTCACAAGTCTTTAGAGATAACTTGTCAGAAGACTATAGAGGTTTACTTACAGAAGAGAGAAGAAACACTGTAAATTGTAGTGACTATGGTAGAAAGAATAATGGAATAGAGTGTGCTGTAGGGTACTATAGTGGAACATATACTGGTAATGTAGCCTGCGTTATGGGAGCTGATGGACGCCGATATAATAAACAAGCTAAAATAGTAGAAGGATCTACTTATTCTAATACTGTTGATGCTATCGATATTATTGATACAAAATTCATTCAAGTTGCAGAATAATATTATCTTACTCCCATCGCTTAAATGGGTGTAAGTATTCATAATTTTTATTTAAAAATACTCTTCTCTTCCTCTTTCTTAAAAAATGTAAAGTACGTCCATAATGTTGTTCCATATACAAAGATAGATAAAACAACCACACCAATCGTTACGGCTTCAAACATTTCTTTATGTGCAAAACTCTCAGGTATCATATGTACCAAGATGATGGACAATGCACCTTTCATACCAGAGAAAGTCAATATAAACCATCCTTCAACACCTACAGGCTTAATGGAATCTAAGGACTTCACTGTACCAAAAAATGCAAATTTAGCCATGGAAATAGCACGTATGAGTGTCGTAAGAATGAACATAATGAAGATCTCTGTCTTATACTCCATTAGTAGATGAAAATCAACCATTTCAGCCAAAGCAAAAAATATCACAACTGCGGCAATGTATCCAAACTCTTTTGCCATTTCATAGATGTATTCTAGCCTCTCTGTTGTTGTTGTCTCAAAGCCACCTAAACGTAATTTACGCAAAAAGCTCTTTGTTTTTTTAGTTGTATCTGTTGATAAGTCTGTATCTATCCATGCTTTGGTAGCTACGATAGCCACAATGAGTGTCAAGATACCTGAGATATGCATCTCTTCAGCCAACACATAAGCGACATATGCCTCTACGATAAACGCAAAGAGTTCACCCCGCTTGTTTGAGAACAGCTTCATAAGCATATAAAACCCAAAGCCCAAGGCAAGCCCTATAGTGGTACTGACAACAAAGACACGTACCGCATCCATAGCAGCTTCTCCTGCATCAATATGTCCAGACAGCATCCAAGGTAAACCAATGAAGAAAAAGGCAATGACTGCCGTTGCATCATTCCCTAGAGATTCACCTTCTATAAGTACTTTAATATCATGGCTTATACCCTTAAATTGAGAAAGCACGGACTGTACAGAGACTGCATCTGTTGCCATATTGATAGCAAAAAGAGCTACGTATGCACCCAAACTTAAACCTTCAAAGACATTAAAGTAAGATAAGCTTGCGCCTGCTGTAATAGAAAGTGCTACCGCCACTACGGCCAGATAAAAAATACTCCATGCATGTTTTTTAATATCTGAAAAATGTAGATGTAAAGCATCCCCCATAAAAATAAGAGGGATACAAAACAAGATGACTGTCGAAAAATTTTCTGCCAAATCTATGGGTACTGCGGTCTTAAAATAGGTATAAACAAGATACGAGCCAATAAGCAATATAAATACCGAAGGTATCTTCAATCTGTTTGCAAGGGCATCTGAGAATATTACTAAACTCAATATGGTAATCAATAAAATCTCTGGTGCAAAACTATGCATCTATTTCCTTCTAAAATAATTCACCACTATCGTTAGAAACTGGTGTCAGTGGTACTTTTCGTTTTGGATGCAAGGCATCACCTATCTCTTGGGAGTCCCCATTGTCTTCGTATGTAGGGGTATCATCGATATTAATCGGTGTTGCCATACCAACATCTCCATCATCAGGATCTA
>JALXBG010000134.1 GCA_026991605.1 Sulfurovum sp. | reverse complement strand
GATAAAAATAGGTGATAATCCAAGTAAAGATGTGGAGCGTGTGACTGCCATACATAAGGCACTTGATAAAAACATCAAGCTTAGGCTCGATGCCAACCAAGGGTGGTCTGCCAAAGAGTCTGTAACGATTTTACATGCACTAGAAAAACAAGATATCATCGCAGAGTTCATAGAACAGCCTGTGGCAGCTGATAATATTGGAGGGTTGAAGTACATCAAAGAGAGAGTCCAGACCCCTCTTCTGGCTGATGAAAGTATCTTTAATCTTAAAGATGCACGCCGACTTCTAGAGATGCAAGCCATAGACTATGTAAACATCAAACTGGCTAAAACAGCAGGCATTACACAAGCTTTAGAACTCGCAGACCTTTCAAAAAGCTTTGGGGTTAAATGTATGATAGGCTGTATGCTTGAAGGTCCCATAAGCGTAGCTGCTGGAGTGCATGTGGCTTCTGCCAAAGCTGACATCATTACCATGCTTGACCTTGATGCAGTGAGTCTTTTGGCTTCACATCCTGTTACAACCAACATACAGTTTGATGAGAGTACTATTACACTTTCAAATGACATAGGGTTGGGAGTAAGCTATTGAACAGATTAGAAGAACTACATTCAGGTGCCTTAGTGGGTACGAAACACATTAAATTGGCTTGTGGATTAGAAATATTTCCTCAAGAACTTTTTACATTGGCAGATACATTAGAAGTATTGGACTTAACAGACAATAAGCTCTCAGAACTCCCAGAAAACTTTGGAGACTTTAAAAAGCTAAAGATTCTATTTTTATCGAACAACAACTTTACTGAGCTTCCTACTGTACTTGCAGAGTGTCCTAATCTCTCCATGATAGGTATACGTAACAATCAAATAAACACGGTAGCAGAAAATGCCCTGCCACTAAGCACACGATGGCTCATACTCACTGACAATAACATAGAACTACTACCTGAATCTATGGGTGACTTATCTCTGCTTCAAAAGTGTATGCTCTCAGGTAATAGATTGACTTCATTACCAAAGAGCATGGCACAATGTCATAATCTAGAACTTATACGTATCGCAGTGAACCATTTTACAACACTTCCCTCTTTTTTACTTAAACTACCCAAACTCTCTTGGCTTGCTTATAGTGGAAACCCATTTTGTGAAAAACATCCTGACTGTGATACACCACTCAAAGAGATAGCTTGGGAAGATTTAGAAGTACAAGAAGTTTTAGGAGAAGGTGCCTCAGGACTCATCTCTAAAGCACTCTACGCGGGTGAAGAAGTAGCTATCAAAGTGTTTAAAGGTGAGATAACCTCTGACGGACTCCCCGAAGAAGAGATGAACATCAACATCTCTATGGGACAACACCCTCACCTTGTTGATGTACATGCACGTGTGACAGGACATCCAGAAGATAAAGACGTGCTGATGTTAGAACTCATTCCTCCACACTTCTTCAACCTAGGTCTGCCACCTACCCTAGAGACATGTAGTCGTGATGTTTACCCAGAGGGGTTTAGCCTCTCACTTGCTCACACACTCAAAATACTCCAAGGCATTGCAGATGCAAGCACACATATGCATACACGAGGCATCATGCATGGTGACCTCTATGCGCATAACATCATGATAGACGCTGAAGCCAACAGCATACTGGGTGATTTTGGTGGAGCTTCATTTTTTGAGCCTAAGGAAGTAGAGATACGCAATGGCTTGGAGCGTTTGGAAGTTCGAGCTTTTGGGTGTTTGGTGGAAGAGTTGTTAGAGCTTTCAAAGCATGATAGTGGGGATACTCACATAAGAAACGCATTGATAACGCTTCAAAATAGATGTATGCATGAGGTAAATCATAATAGACCTTTGTTTGGGGAGATAAAGAATATTTTAGGAAAATTATAATGAAATTTACTACTTTTTAAGTACAATACTAATACATTAATATTAGGAAAAAGAATGAAAATAACAGATAAAGCTATCAAAGCATTAGCTAAACTAAATAACTGGGAAAAGGGAAATCATCATTACAATTTATATCATATTCATGATATGGAGATGTATAGTAGTTTTTCAAACTGTGATGCATTAGATATGGTAATAAAAGAGGAATACCTAAATAGTAAAACTATAAAATTTAGAGCTTTCGCCAATGCTGGAGATGGTAGCGAATTTGCCATATGGTTAGATGCAACTAATGATAGCGAACCACCTGTTGTATATCTAGGTAGTGATGGTGAATTAAAGTTTATTTCTATCAGTATGGAAAAATTTCTATGTAAAATAGCTCATGGATATTCTCTCTACGCTTTAGCTGACTCGTCTCCATGGAGTAAAGATATATTTTATGATGACTTGGTGGAGTTTTCCAAAGGTCAAGTAGACTCAGAGGAAGAGATGAAAGCACTTGTCGCTAAAGAGATAGATAAATTTTCTTCTTCTGTTGATAAAACATATAACTGTACAGAAAACAGCGATGAAAAATTAGAACAACTTTTAAAAGAAAAACTTAAAGAGATGACACTTTACTAAAAGTAAGCCATCCATCAATACAGTTACAAATTTGCTAATAAGTTTTTTGTATGCTCTTCTCCACTCTTATATTTAACCTCTTTCATATCAAAACAATGTAAAATTTTAACTTTCAATTTAAATCAATAAGGGAAAAGAATGAAATTAAAAAAAATAATAACAATAGCAAGCATTATAGGATGCATGGAAGTAAGTGCTGGATTGCCTGCACCAATAGATGGTATTGGATTTAAAGATTGGGCTGCTGCAAATGCTTTTATGACACGCGGTATGTCTAAAGAAAAAGTAGCTAACATTTTAGGCGTAAGTGTTTCTTCATGGGAAAATACAAACAAAAAATGGTCACAAAACTTAAATAAATTAATGAGAAAAGATTTTAGTATCATGAATGTTTATGGAGAAGTTTTAAAGCATCCTAATGTAGGTAAATTTGCAAATATAAGTGAAGACGATTCTATGAAAGCATTGCTAAAAAAAGTACCTACCTACGAGAAATATACTGAAATTTTAGCATATATGGATCCAATACATAAAAATAAAATTGATGGATATCTTCAGAAACTCTATGGTCTTAGTGCTCAAGAATGGTCACAAGTCTCTATGTATTGGTCAGATTACCTAAAGAAAAAAGAGTGGTTTAATGCAAGTCATGAAGAAAAAATGAAACACAGAAAAGAGATAAAAGAGTTTGAGGATTATGATAGAGCTCTTTCGGCAAAATGGCGAGAATATTTTAAAACACACTAAAAATAAATATTGTAAAAATATTTAGAAGGACTATAATGATGAAAACAATAAAACCATTACTACTAACATTGGGGTTTTTAACCTCAGTAAACGCTACATGTACAAAAGATGAGGCGTATAATAAGATGATGATACTTGGTGCTGAAGGTGCAAAGCATATGCATGCTTACATGATAACACATGATAAAAGTAAGCTTATTCCTGACTATGTAAGTGAGGTAAGCCCATATATGGAAAAAGAAGACTATACAAAGGCATGCGAAATATATGATAGAGTAGCAAAAGAAAATGGTATAAGCTTTCAAAAAGATGCTAAAATAACCATGAGTATGGATGAAATAAGAAAAGACCAAACTAACACAAATAATACTTGTTCTCTTACAGATGCAACAATGAGATTTTTAAATGTATCTAATGCACTTTTGGCAAGAGGTCTTGCTAAAACATTAGAGAAAGATACTACCTATCATCATGCAAATGAAGAGATGACAAGAAACCCAGTTAAATCATGTGAATTAACACAAAAATTGGCAAATCACTATCATGTGTCACAAGAAATAATGATGAAAAAACCACAACATCATTAACGTTTAGAAAATACAATATCCTACTCTTATATTTACCTCACATAAAAATTTACGTGAGGTGAATATATAGTATTCTTACTTATGTTTACTCAAACTAGGCACCTCAATAATCTCATGCCATATCTC
>JALXBG010000133.1 GCA_026991605.1 Sulfurovum sp. | reverse complement strand
GTTCAGCCTGTGTATAGCCGGCTAGTTTAAAAAAGATTGGATTGGCGTAGGTGATATCGCCTTTCTCATCACCTTTTGAAACGATAATGTCTACATTTGTGACTGGATGTTCTACATCTGTTGGGGTTGGGCTCATTTTTTTCTCCTTAATATTGTATCTTTATAACTACTGTTATATTTATCTCAAATTTCCATTATCATTCTTACCTATTTTTCACTGACTGAACAACCTCCCTTACTTCTTCCTTATTAAATGGCTTATTTACAAATGCATTAAAAAGCCCTTCTTCTGCACCACTTAAATGAGGATCACCTGAAATGGAAGCAGCATAAACTGGTGCTAATTGATACTTCTTTTCATAGTTTCTAAATGCACGTAAAAGCTCAGTACCTAACATACCAGGCATATGTTCATCCAAATAGACAACATCAAACTTTTCACTATTTTTTGCTGCTTGTGTTAACATTTCAAATCCAGTATCACCATCAAGACAGGTATGAATATCTACATACTCGGTAGTTAGCATCGATTCAAGTAAACTAATATTTATTTTATTGTCATCAAGAAGTAATACTTTAACTTTCTTTCCAGAAAAAACTGTACTGTGTAAGGCTTCACCATTGTAAGTATCTTTAGAAGTTACTTTAATATCATTAATTTTTTTATTGTTCAGTAATGAAAATAATTTTTGCTCTACCAATAAGAGTTCAAACTTTTTTATTTTTCCAGCTTCCAAAATTTCTGAACTTATTTTTTCTTCAAAACAAATCACATGTGTAGTATGTTTTTTAAGTGTATTTGAAATAACTATTTTTTCTTCAGGCATTCCTAAATCTATAAGATATTTACGAATAAACTTTGGATACTTTGCATCAACATAATCTGTTAAAATCACAATCTTTTTATCTAAATTATAAAACTTTTCATAGCTAGGAGTATTATCTATAATTTCTACAGGGATGTCAAAATAAAATTCACTCCCTATATCAACTTCACTTTTTAGTTTTAATTCTCCTCCTAAATCAGAAACATAGCCTGCAGATATTGCAAGTCCTAAACCTGTACCACCATATTTTTTATGTGTATCATCTTGTGCTTGTGAAAATGCCTTAAATAATTTTTCTTGATCTTTTTTTTCTATACCGATACCCGTATCTTTTACAGAAAACTTGATTGAATTACGTGAATCATCCCATAGAATTTGAAGATCTATTTGTTGTTTAATAGGTGTAAATTTATAGGCATTTCCAATTAAATTCATCAGTACACGTTTTAATTTTAGTGCATCAATTTTAATTTCTTTAGGAATTTTAGGGCTGATATATATAAAATAATGTATTTTCTTTTCCAGCATTCTTGCAGCAAAAGTATTGGCAATATCAGATAAAAATTTTACAGTTGTAATCGTTTCACTTTTAGTATTATTGGTAGATTCATATTTATTTTTTGCAGTATCTAGAATAGTGGTAGTCAGTGTATTAATAAAACCGGCACTTTCCTTGGCATTTATAACAAATTCTTTTAAACGTTCATCTTCAATTTGCTCTTCAAGAAGTTCTAAAAATCCATAAAGGCTGTTTGCCGGAGTGCGTATATCATGTACAGTGCTGGAAAGAAAAAGTAGCATATCATTTTTATTTTCAACTTTATTTTCTTCTTCTAACTCTTCCATTTTATATTGAATATTTTTCGTAGACTCATCATAAGAAGGCAATTCTTGATTTAGTCGAATTGTTTTAATAATTTTAATAAGGTATGATTCAATAGACATCAAAGCATCTAAATCAGTTTGCGTATAAGATCTTTTATTTGCACCTATAGCGCGAGATACACGTACAATGCCAAGCAATTCGTCTTTTTCCAATACAGGCATCAACATTTGTGCTCTTAGTTTATGATTATACGGGTTATCATATGCTTGCACATAATTTTTATCGCTGGCAAGATGATTATAAATAGCAGAAGATTTAGTTAAATATACTTTTCCAATACATCCTTCTGCTTGAATCATAGAAAGCTCTAACATTCGCTCATTTTTTTTAGAAAGCATTTGTGTATCTTTATCAAAAATAAATAAAGAGGCAAAATCAGAATGTGTCAAATCTTTTAACATCATTTCTATTGTTTTGCATACTTCAACTTTATCTTTGGCTTGTGAAACTTCTTCAATGGATGATGTTAAATTTTCAATACGTTCTAATATTTCAATTTTCATAGACAATAAGATGCTCCCTTTATAATAATTAACGTTTTAGTATTATACTAAAGAATTGTCACAAAATTGTCAACTAAATATATATTTCAATAAATAAACGAGTATGCACTTTTCTGTATATTATATGTATTTATTAACGTAAAACTGATTACTAAAATATTATCTAATCAAATAATTCTTATATAACTTTTAATATTAAGTATAATTATAAAACTATTAAGCTACACTGAATTTTAAAGAAAGGTTAAAATATTGAAAAGTAAACTTACACACTTTTTATTGTTATGTTCATTGGTTTTCAATATTGCCCATGCCTCTATTATCGCTACTGAAGACAGTTGTCATCATGAAACTGCCCATGAGTATGTTACTGAGCAGGAACATGCTACTGACTGTGGTGATTTGTGTGAATTGCATCATCTCTTTCATTTTATGGCTATCATATCTCATGTTCAAATACATTTTGATGCAAAACATGCCAAAACGCTACTCACAGAAAAACCAACACTTTACACCCCTCCATTCCAACAAACAAGCATAAAACCTCCTATAGTTTAAACCACGTTACCACACCCTCGTTCTCTCTTTTTTAAAGTGATGAACACACACATATTTACATATTACATACAGGAAAAACCTATGAAAAAAATCGTTATGATTTCTTTGAGCTTGACACTTGTCTCTTTTGGCATGAGTTATGAAAAGTTCAAACAATACACACTTACACATGCGAAGACACTGCAAAAGCAGTCTCTCACACTACAGGTAACACAAGAGAAAAACAATATTCTCTTACGTTCAAAAAACCCTAGTCTCAACCTTGAAGCTTCACGCTTTAACCCAGACCAGACAGATTCAAGTTTTGGCTATTCAGTCATCGCTTCTCAGAGTATACGTACAGGAAACTTTTATGGTGGCCTGGAAGACCAAGCCAATGCAAGTGCCCTTTTACAAGAAGCCTATGTCACTCAGGGAAAAGCTGGTTACATAAAAACACTTGAAACCCTCTACACAGAGTATGTCTATCAGAGTAAACTGCTTACGCTGCTTCAAGAGGAGTACAAACTCTCCAACAAAGTTATTAAAATTGTTGAAGAACGCTATAAAAATGGTTCAGAAAACAAAGTAGCCTACTTGCAGGCAAAAACAAATACCATTGCCCTGAAAACACAAATGTACACAACAAAACAGCAGTTAAACACGCGCTACTACCAACTATTGGCTATCGCTGGATTAAAAGAGAAGGTGACACTTTCGAAAACATTTATCTACCCTGTTTCGGCACAAACCAATACAGGTACCAAAGTAAACCCACAACAACAGGTACTTGATGCCAAAGCAAAACTCTTAGAGAGTCAGATACGTATAAATGACAGCAGCATTGAAAACTTTCAAGTATATGGTGGCATAGAAGATGAGCCAGATCAGTCTATCTTAAGAGTGGGTGTTAATGTGGCATTGCCAGTTTTTAACAACAAATCTGAAGAAAAAAGACTTGCAAAGCTTCAACAACAACAGCTTACTCTGGACAATGAGCAGCTAGATATTGACATCCATGCACAAAGTATGATGCTCAAGTCATCTATCAAAGAGTTAAGTAACCAATACTATACACTCAAAACACTCAAAACAGAACAAAAAACACTCAATGACTTACTACAAGAAGGGTATAAGATAGCCCAAGGATCCATCTTTGTAATGATGAACGCACAAAACAAACTCATTCAGACACAAAAGTCTCTGCTTCAAACCCAAAAAATGATTAACACACAAAAAATAGAATTACGTTTTATACAAGGACAATACAATGACTAAATATTTACTATTACTGCT
>JALXBG010000132.1 GCA_026991605.1 Sulfurovum sp. | reverse complement strand
CAGCTGTTGGACATAACTGGACAGCAAACCCACATCACCTTAACTCACCTACTGTATATAATGCAGTCTTTTTTGCAGCACAGTTTTGGGACGGAAGAAGCCCAGACTTAGAAGATCAGGCACAAGGGCCTATGCAGGCAACACCAGAGATGGCAGCACCTCAGTCACTTGTAGTAGAAAGAATCAACTCTATCCCAGCGTATGTTGAGTCATTTGAAAAAGCATATGGCAAAGATGTCAAAGTTGATTTTAAAACGATTACAGCAACTATCGGTATCTTTGAGAGAACATTGGTTACACCATCAAGATATGATGCCTTCCTAAACGGAAACAAAGAGGCACTTACAGATGCAGAAAAAGAAGGACTTAACCTCTTTATAGCCAAAGGATGTACTGCATGTCACACAGGTATCGCACTTGGTGGAACCATGCAGCCTTTCCCTGCTGTAGGTAAATATACGTATGCAAATATAGGTGACTTTAAAGGTGACAAAAATGGTATGGTGAAAACACCTACACTAAGAAACATCACCGAAACTGCACCTTACTTCCATAACGGTGCCATTTGGAGCTTGAAAGAAGCCGTACAAGAGATGGGAAGAACACAACTTGGTGCAGATATTTCAGATGCAGATGCAGCAAAAATTGTGACTTTCTTTGGTGCCCTTAAAGGTAAAAAGCCAGAGATTACTTACCCACAATTCCCTGCAAGTACAGCAAAAACAGCAAAACCAGACTTTAAATAGAGTCATTCGCTCTTCTATCCTGCACCTCATGGTGTAGGAACTCTTGCGTTATATCAATCTTATTTCTTTACAATTTTGTTATGATACGTTTAAAAAAAGGTGTATAGCTATGCACATGAATTTCTCTGAAGATGCCCAACACTCTTACTTTTTCTCTCAACCCCACCAGCCTTTTTTCGTCTTAGCCTTTGTCAATGCCATCGTAACCATGCTGATATTTTTACTCAGCTACAAAGGGGTGATACACATGGCTATCAGTCCTTCACATTTTCATGCCTATGGATTTACCTACCTACTTTTTACTCCAGCGTTTTTTGGCTTTTTGTTTACTACCTTTCCACGCTTTGCTTCTACCCCAGAGATAGAAAAAAATACCTATATGAGAGTCTTTAACTTTTACTACATAGGTTCAACACTTTTTCTTCTTGGAAGTATGGTAAGCCCCTTTTTATCGGCTGTTGGGATGATTACACTTTTTATTGGTCATACTTTAGGCTACTTGATACTAAAAAATATATATACTACAACAACGATGGAAGACAAGCATGATATCTACTGGATACAACTTGCAATGGCATTTGGTCTTGGGGCGCATCTTATCTTCATTGTCGGGCAGCTTTGGGTGGTCTCGTTTATAGGTTTTTCTACAGAAATTTCAACCTACCTCTACCTCTTTTTACTGGCATTTGCAGTTGCACAGCGTATGGTGCCTTTTTTCTCTCACTGTATGGTCGAGAAAAATATGGCATTGCTCAAACAACTTTTTATTCTTTTACTTCTTCATATACTCCTGGAAGGTTTCAAAACCAATACCTCTTTTGTCGTAGACTTACTCATCGCATACCTTACAGGAAAAGAGATACTACGTTGGAAACTTCCCTTCCCTAACCCAAATCCACTTCTTACAGTCTTACATGTAGCACTTTTCTGGGTACCTGTAGCTTTTGCACTCTCTGGGCTTACGAACCTCATTTCTCTTATCTCTGATGTCACTTTCTTAGCCTTAGATGTCCACGGCATAGTGCTTGGCTTTGTCTTTACCATACTCATAGGCTTTGGTACACGTGTCACACTGGGACACTCTGGCAATCAAATGTTTGCAGACAAATACACCACCTTTCTTTTTATCTGGACACAGGTAGTCATAGTGTTACGCATTCTCACCTCATTAGTTGCTGCATTTGGCTGGAACTTTATGATACTCTTTGACATCACTGCTACAGCATGGATAGTCATGTTTGCAGCATGGGCACTGCGTTTTTTTGCTGTACTCATTCAAGGTAAAAAGTTAGAAGTGTCCTAACCCAAGAATCTGCTATAATACCAATATAAAGAAGAAAATACACAGTATTAGGAACAATACTAAATAATATGAAACCAATATATATCACCGACCTAGACCATACCTTTCTACGTACAGACCAGAGTGTAAGTGACTTCTCTGCTAAAGTCTGGAACAACAAAAGCAAAGATGCTATACTCTCCGTAGCCACAGCAAGAAGCTTCCAAAAGTCGCATGACTTCTTAAAAAAACTACACCTAGATGCCCCTATGATACTCCTAGATGGTACCATGATAGTCACGCCAGAAAAGAAGCTCATAGACATCAAGACCATCAACAAAGCGCTGGGTGATGCCATCATCTCTGAGGGTGCGAAATATGACATCTACCCTTTTGTCATAGCACTTAAAGATGTAGCTACACTTGATGAAGCTTTCCTCTTCCCTACCACACTCAACCTGCACCAACATGGTGTACTGGAAAACTACCGCAATGACCCACGTATGTTAGAGTGTAAAAATATACGTGCTATGGATATGAACTTAAAACTTGTCTACTTTGGAAGCCATGAGACACTAAGTCCCCTAACCAAACACCTAGAACATACCTTTGGCAAAGAGCTAGAGTACAAACTCTCCCCAGAAAAATACTCAGACGGCTGGTTTCTCACCATCCTCCACCCAGAAGGAGACAAAGCCCATGCCCTCACCAAAGTCATGGAGTACCTAGAACGAGACACAAACGATGTCACTGTATTTGGCGACTCTGTCAATGACATAGGCATGTTTAAACTTGCTGGTACGTCTGTGGCTGTAGCCAATGCCTTAGAGGAAGTGAAGGCATTGGCTGATGTGGTGTTGCCACACTCAAATGATGAAGATGGGGTTGCGAGATATTTGGAGGGGATAAAATGAATAAAAATCATAAGTATTTATCTCTTATTTTTATTGTAATTTCTAGTATAGGTACGACTATTCTAATTTCTATGATAACAAACTTTTTAAGACTGCATATAATACCGTTTTATGATAATTGCTATAAAATGTTTGTTCATATAGATAAAGTAAATAATAAATTATTATATATTGACCTTTTTTATAGTTTATTTTTCATAGTTTATTTTATATTATTCATTTTTATTTTAATAAAAATCATAAAAAGAAAAAAGATGAAAAATATATATAGCACAGTTATTATTTTAACTATTTTCAATGCGATTCTTCTAGGAATGTCTTTTTATGGGAATGTTGAAATGAGAAAAGTATCAATTACGTGGTGTGAATTTACTCAGGAAGGTTGTATTAGTTCGTATAAAACATTACATGAAATTGATAGAAAGTCATCTCAAATTATTAAATTAGATTTGCTGAAACCTTGTTTTGATAACCCAACAAATTATTTTGAAAAATCTTTAAAAAAACTTCAAACTAAAAAAAATCTATAGGTTGCGTCCTCGCCTCGATAGTAACGTATACTCCAATAAAAACAATAAAATAACTCATAAATTATACAAATACCGATATGCATCATCCCACGCTAGAAATATCCGTAGGTCGGGGTGCCCTCACCCCGACAATAATATGTATGAGATAAAAATTTTGTATTTATTATTCAATTTGTATTATGACAGTTTGAATATTATTTTATGCCGATTTATGTCGGGGTAAGGGTACCCCGACCTACGACACTCATGAAATCAATACCAATTCATTAACTCAGCATTCAATCTCTCCAACCTCTCTGGCGTACCAATATCCAACCATTCCCCCTCATAGAGTTCACCTGTCACTTTTCCCTCTTTCATTGCTTCACGTAATAGTGGAGCCAAGGCAGATTTACCATAAGGTACATTTTCAAAGAGTTTTGGGGAGTAGTAGCCTATGCCCGAAAATGTATATAATGGTAAGGTATATTCCTTGTTGTCCACCACGAGGTTACCGTCTAAGGCAAAATCACCCTCAGGGTTATGCTCTGGATTGGGTACGAGGATAAGATGTGCTAAAATACCGTCTGCTAAGTGCCTGTTGTCTTGG
>JALXBG010000131.1 GCA_026991605.1 Sulfurovum sp. | reverse complement strand
AGGTAAAGCTGTCTCAATTTTAATGTATGCTTCTGGTCTTATTTATGTAAAAGATGAAAATCCCATTTTTGCTAAATGGACTCCATCAAAAGGTGGTGGTGGACCATATTTAACCGAAAGTGATGCAGATATATATGATAGTGCTTGGTTAAAAGAAAATATAGATTTTTTGAATGAAATACTTTCAGTAGAATATATTCAGAACAAAGTTCAACTTGCAGCAACACTACTTGCAAAAGAACCTGAATCTGAAATGGCTACTAAAATAGCTAACGATGCTTTCAAAAATAGTGATATTTTAAAAATAAAAATAGAAGACCTTATCATCAATTTATCTAGACCAAACCTTGAAGATACATGGGATAATTAAATCTTTCTCCTCGTTACTACGTTGCACGTAGTAACGCACATCAAAGTAGTAGTTAAAAAACTCTTCATACTTATTAAAACACTGATATGTATTCCCACGCCAAGCGTGGGAACAAAGCTAACTGTTGCTCACGACAATCGTTACCCATATTACCAACCCTACCCCTTCCTAAAAAGCACCAAATAAACAGCCACCAAAATACCAACACTTCCCAGTATCATCACCATCTGATAGGCATACAGCGATGAGAGGGTCTACTCCTGAGAGTATTTGTCCTGTTATCATTTCTAGTTTTGACAAATAAAGTATAATTAAGGTATATTTTCTATATCAATAAGAGATTTTCTTATGAAGTTTGAATATGATGACATTAAAAGCAAGATTAATAAAGAAAAGCATGGAAAAGAAAGAAATTATGAAAACAATAACAGCTAAAGAGTTTGACGAAAAATTTGACAATGGTGAGGATATGACAGAGTATCTGGATTTTGGGGCTGCTGTAAAATTAAAAGATGTCAAAAAATTGAAAACAGAAACTAAAAAAGTAAATGTTGATTTTCCTGAATGGATCATAGAATCTTTAGATAGAGAAGCTAAGAAGATTGGTGTAACAAGACAGTCTATTATAAAAGTATGGATTGCAGAAAGACTGAAAGAAGAGACAGGCGAGCTACAAGCAAGTTAACAAAATAGAGTAGTCAAATACATTATCTAGCAAAAATTTATTGGCTATTCCTGGCTACTCTTCCTCAAAAGCACCAAATAAACAGCCACCGAAATACCAGCACTTCCCAATATCATCAACATCACCATCATCTGATAGCGTACAGCGATGAGAGGGTCTACACCTGAAAGTATTTGTCCTGTCATCATGCCAGGTAATGAGACGAGTCCTACGGCAAAAAGGGCATTGATGAGGGGGATGAGTGAGGCACTGTAGGCTGTGGCTCTGGCTTCGACATAGTGACTTCCTCGCCCCACTTCACTCTCATAACGCTCTGCTGCGATGCTTACGGCATTCATAGCATTGGCAAAGATCATCCCAGCAAGTGGGATGAGAAATTTAGGTTCATACCAAGGGTTAAGTTCTAAAACCCCAAAGATTACCATGACCAATGTAAACATACCCCCTATAAAAATAGAAAAAAATGCTTTCATATAAAGAGAACGATCTTTTTTCTGCATAGGACGCAAAGAGATGATACTCGCAGCTACTAGCATAACAGAGAGTATGACTATGACAAGGTAGGGAGAGTCAGAAGTAAAGATGTAGGTTAGTACATATCCTATGAGTATGAGCTGTATGAGCATACGAGCCAAAGCATAAAAAAGTGTCAGTTTGTCATGAGTCCATCGTATATATATGACTATCATAATAACAACAGGGATACACGCCCAAAGTAAATCTAACAGTGAGATATGATATATAGAAGTATTCATATTTTATTATACTATGACTCTTCTACATCTTTCACAGAAGAAGAGGAGGAGGAAGAAGCTAAAAGATGATTAAAATACAAAACCTGTTTGGAAAAGAACTCTATAGTCTTTATCGTCTTTTGTGGAAACTTTAGAGTTTCCAACTTCAAATGCCGCTTGAACTTTGGAGAAAAACTTTTTATAATGCGTATAGATACCTACACCTGCATCTTGAACGGTGATAGTTTCACTAGAGTCTGTAAAATTGTCAGATTCCCAAATTTGTCCATAATCATAAAAAGCACCAATGGTATTTTTAACTCCACTAAACTCAGGTAATTTATATTTTCCTTCTATATTTGCAAACAATCCATTTGAGTCATAAACAGTACCCGCTTCATATATCTTGACACCATTCATACCACCAACAGACATACTTTCACTGTCATCCAAATTCTTTTTATTGAAGGCATATTGAGATCTAACAGTAGACTCTAGACTAAAATTCTCTGAAAGTGAAGTAGTATTTTTGTAATCTAAATTTACTTTTGTGTATGAACCTTGCACATTAGCACCTAATTTATCTATCTGTTCATTAAATATATTGTCAAAACTTAAGTACCCACTAGTTACACCTAGAGAAAATATATTATTTTTAGTTTTAAAATCAATAAGAGCTGTTGCTGAATATGATTCTTTATCATTATTTATAATATCAAAGGTATTATCAATTTCTTCACCAATATTGTTATTGTTAAAAGCTAAGGAAAAGTTGAGCTTCTCCTTTTCTGAATGAACAAAAGGAAAGATAACTTTTCCTTCAATAGAATGAGTTGTTCCTATTCCTGTAGCACCAGGAATGGGTTCATTTAAAACATAATTACTATTAATGTATGAGGCCTCAACTGTTACACTATGCCAAGATAGTGTATATGCATAAGATATTTTTCCACTCGTTAGACTTTCACTAGAGATAAGACCAAATAAAGATAATTTATCATTAGTGCCAAGAAGGGAGTTAACATCAGCACCCAGCATAAATCTATATTCTCCAGTGTCATTATCTCCAGCATTATCAACCAAACCCCAAGCACTATAATCTTTCTTTGTTTGTTTTTTGTTAGATGCATTAAATGGTTTTAATTGTGTATTATTTTGAATGTCAGTTGGAATATGGGGTACAGTAACTCCACAAAATCCATTACTACAAGCGCCTGCAATTAAAAAATCAGAAGTTAAAATTATAAGTGTTGCTTTTAATACTTGGGTATTCATTTTATTTCCTAGTTAATATTTGGCTATATTATATAATAAAAAAAGATTGAACTCTTTAAAAATTCAAAAAAATCATCTAACTTAAAATATTTATCTGATTAAAATTATTTTGAGAGTTATGTCATAATTTTATACTATTATTTATAATAAAATAAAATAATATTTTTTTAAAAAACTTTACTCTCTACATATCATTTAAGCAAAGTATATTAAACAACTTTGTGTATGTGGGTCTAAAATGACTATACTATGATTCTTCCACATCAGCAAGCGTGAGAGCGAAAAGCACATTGACGCCGTTTTGCATCAATACTTTTTGGGCTTCTTGCAGAGTAATACCTGTGGTGATGATGTCATCTACCAAAATGGCATCTATATTTTTCTTGCCTGTATACTTGAAGTTACGGGGGTTGGCTAGACGAAACTGTAAGTCTTTACCCGAATAGTTTACTCTATTTTGTGCCATGAGCGAAGCGTGTAAGGGTATAGATGTTTTCATTTTCATAGCATGTGTCAGCAATGCTACATGGGCATAACCACTTTTAACTTGTTCATCTACCCCGATGATGTAGACATCTCCCTCAGCATTTTCCACAAACTCCTCCATGAAAGGCTTCATTATTATTTTGGCTAATGCCTTGTATATTCGGTACCCCTCTGGTTTATGTTTGGTGAGTAACAGGGCTTCAAGTGTAGTGTATTTATAAAAAGAAATGACATCTAGCGTTCCCATGGTTCGGGTATGTATTTCTGTAGGAAAGAGCTCTTTCACACATATATCACATAAAATGGATACACTTAACTTTGAACAACTGAAACAACGCATAGATATACCTCTTTTTAACTGTTCCTTTTTTCTTATAGTATATCAAGATTTTTTTGATATACTTATTGTCATTATTTTATCTACATCCTATTTATGGATTTAGGTTTTCCAAGGCTACACCATCAAATACATTACACAAAATAAACTCATTCTACTTGTCTCAGCATTTTTTGTACTCTTTTATAACTACACCTTTTTTCATAACACATTCAAAGTATACCCCATCAATGAGAGCAATATCTTCTTTTTACTCTCCATAGCCTTTTTACTCTTCTCTTTGACCGCCCTTGTACTGACGCTTTTTGCATCAAGATGGACGACAAAACCTATACTTATTGTATTGGTATTGGTGAGTTCTATGACTGCGTATTTCATGAATACCTACAACGTGGTCATAGATGACAGTATGATACGTAACACACTGCAAACAGACATCAAAGAATCTATGGACTTGTTTTCCATCAAGCAAGTACTTTATGTTATATTTTTAGGTTTACTTCCTGCTTATCTTATCTACAAGACACCTATCAAATATGCTTCCTTCAAGACAGAATTCATCGCCAAATTAAAACAGCTACTAATCTTACTTATTTTTATTGGGCTAATTGTCTTTCTCTTCTTCAAACCCTATGCCTCCTTTGTTAGAGAGTATAAACCTCTACGTTTCACGACCAATCCGCTCTACTGGATATACTCTATCGGGTACTACACCCATGCTACATTCAGTTCAGGCAAAATCGTGGTTAAGCCTATAGGTGAAGATGCAAAAGTCATAAAAAAAGAGGGAGACAAGCCAAAGATAGTCATCTTGGTTGTAGGTGAAGCAACAAGGGCTGACCATCTTTCACTCAATGGATATAAAAGAGAGACTACACCAGAACTCAAAAAAGAAGGTATTATCAACTTTTCCAATGTCTACTCCTGTGGTACCTCTACAGCAGCCTCAGTACCATGTATGTTTTCCGTCTATGACAGAGCGGATTACAGCTACAAAAAAGGGATACAGACAGAAAATGTATTGGATGTGTTAAAGCATACCGATGATGTCTCCATCTTATGGAGAGACAACAACTCCGACTCCAAAGGTGTTGCGCTAAGGGTAGCGTTTGAAAACTATAAAAACAGCACCAATAACACAGAGTGTACTGCCGATGGAGAGTGTAGAGATGAAGGTATGCTTGTAGGACTGGACAAGTACATCAAAGCACAAAAGGGTAAAGACATACTTATCATCCTTCATCAGATGGGTAACCATGGACCTGCCTATTATAAACGCTATCCTAAAGCCTTTGAGAAGTACACACCTGTATGCAAAACAAACCAACTTGAAGAATGTACAAGAGAAGAGATAAACAATGCCTATGACAATGCCATTCTCTATACCGATGATTTCCTAACAAAAACCATTGGGCTTTTAAAAAAATATGGCGACAGCTATAAAACAGCGATGATTTACCTCAGTGACCATGGGGAGAGTTTGGGAGAAAAAGGTATCTATCTTCATGGACTACCCTATTTTATGGCACCAGATGCACAAACACATATTGGAGCGCTTATGTGGATGAATGCACCCTTTAAAAATGATTTCAATCTCACTACCATAGACACAAACAAAAAATGGACACAGGATTATCTCTTTCATTCACTGCTAAGACTTTTTAATGTCCAAACAAAAGTATACGATCCAAAATTAGATATTTTCAAGACAGGTGCTAAAGACAAATTCTAACAATTATGTTATGATATATTTTTAAATCCACACTAAAAGACACCCATGAAAATATTACTTTGGATACTTACACTTTTTACGCTAATCCATGCCAATGAAGCCATAATCAATAATGACCCCTATAAAAACATCCATTACTTTACGCTCAACAATGGTATGCAGGTGTATCTTCTTAACGATGATAAAACAGAAAACACGCAAATTAAACTTACCGTCAATCTAGGCTATGCCATTGAAGATGATGACAACTATGGACTAGCACACCTTGTAGAGCATATGGTTTTTCGTGACCAAAGAATACCCTACCGTGACTATTTGGATTACATTAAAGAAGAAGGTGCTACGTATGTGAATGGCTATACAAGACGCTATGAGACGGGCTATCTGGCTACCATAAAAAATGAAAAGGCGTACTGGGTAGTTGAGACATTTGCACAAATGCTCTTTGACAAGAATGTTACAACACAAGACTTACAAGTAGAAAAAGGTGCCCTACAAACGGAGATAGGTGAATCACACTGGTATTATAAACCGATGTGGGCGATGAAAACTTTTTTTGAGAAGATAACTGCACCCTCAGAAAACTTCTACCTTGATGTCTTTCAGGTGCCTAAAGAAAAAGATCTTCCTCCAAGATATTTTGCCCAAGAGAACAATACGAAATTTACACTCAATGAAGTGATGCAACGCTACAATGACTACTACTATCCTGCAAATATGAAGCTCTTTGTTGTGGGGAACTTTGACATAGCGAAGATGGAACAAATTATTAAAAATACCTATGGTAAGGTAGAAAAAAAAGGTACACTTTCTGTCAAAGAACCAAAGCTCAAAGCCATACGACCGAACAAACCCTATGAACGTTTCTTTGAAGGTACTGATGGAAGTATGGCGTACTTGGGTACACTCTATCTTTTAGATGATTATAGAACGTATCTTATTTTAAATGCCTACACAGAAAACCTCTCCCAAAGACTACAACAAAAGATGCGCAACCAATATGGAAAAACCTATAGTGTAAACAATTATATGTTTAGTTACAAAAATGCTGGTGTAGCTGCTATTACCTTTGATGCCCTACATAATGAGTTTGATAACAACATGAAAATGGCCAAAGAGATGATGAAAGCTGATCTTCAACACCTCGACGATAAGACCATACATAAAGCACTTAAAAGTTATGAAGACCAATACTTTAATGCCACAGAACATGACAATGACACCCTCATGGGACTCCTTCAAACAGACAAATATCTAAGGGAAGATCATAATATCACAAAACAAAGTGCCTATGACATTTTTAAAACCATTACACCTGAAGTATTTAAAGATACCATCAAAAAAACCTTTACACCACAAAACAACTATTCAGTGATACATAGAGACTATTATTTCTTCTCACTTGAAATGTTAACTCTGTCGCTTTTAACCTTTGGATTGTTTATCTTTTTCTATATTCGCTTATATAAATTTGAACTCAAAAAGCTACACCTTTTCTATACTCATAGAGATATTCTCCTTACACGAAGAGTCAGTAGCAGATTTACAGGTTTTGTACTTTTTGTAATTACCTTTATTATCTCAAACATACTTTGGAGCTGGATCAAATATCTCACCTTCAAACTCATCATGGGAGATCCCTTCTATCTCTTTACGATAGATGTACCCTACAGCTATATAGTTACCATACTTGACCCACTGCTCTTTATGGTGCTGTTCTTCTTTATCTACCGTACTTTATGGCGCTACTATGCACGTATAGATGTCATAGACAGAGGGATAGTTGCCATTGGGAACCATGTGACATTTATACCTAAAGAAAAAGTTGTTTCACTAGAAGTAACACCATGGGAATGGCGCTATAGGAAAAAGACAATTGGTACAGCCATACGCTTTTGGAAGCCTCTTTTAAAAGTGACTATGCAAGAAGGTGAAGCTTACTACCTGCGTGCAGCTGAAGCATCACATCTTAAAGAAGATTTAGAGAAAGTACTCTTCTCTAATTAAAATCTAAAAGATGTAATATCATACCAATAACTATCACCTACGGAGAGATTAAACTTTATTTTCTCGAAGTTTTTTGAGCTTATTTTGATAGTGATCTTCATCTCCATAGTCCAAAAATACATCGTAATATTCATGTTTATAGGCTATTTTCTTTGCATGTTTAATAGGACAAAAATAGAATTCTGTTCTCCCTGCAATAGCCGATGCATACGCCATCAGTCCATTGAAGTAAGCACAGTACATACAGTTTAGCTTCTCCATACTGTTAAGATAGCCAAGATACTGACGGTCAAAAACCACATACAATTTTCTCTCAGGAAACTTAAACTTAAATACACGAGAAACAACACTGGTGTAGACAAAAAGCATCGTATCTAAAAGCATCGCAGGGAAAACCATCATGTAGACAACAGGAGAGCTCATCAGATTGAGTATCGGTGTTTCTGCAAACCATTCCCAAAGGCTCTTCATATTCTCTTTCTGTTTTAAAAACACCTCTTTTTCAAAATGAACATATCCATTTTTTATTTCATACGATGCCTGTGCCTCTTGCTTCTCTATCTCTTCACCAAGTTTGGCTTTCATCATTTCTATATCTGCTATCATATTTTTTATTTTATCATTCATATTATGTCCCTTTGGTGTTTTGACCCTCTCAACCTAAGACATATCATACAATAAAAATAACATTATTCTCGTTTGTAGTACACTAGGCGATGTGTAAATTACGCATAAAATTTCCAGCGATGATGGTACTTCTCTCTTTGAACTGTGCTGCTATGTTTGGTATGTAGACTTCATCTAATGTCTCAGCAAAGAGGGTAAGCCACTGTTCGAAAGTCTCACGTTTAAGTTCACCTAGCTGTGTATGTGGCATAAAAGGGTTACCTCTATAGTCATTATCACCCAAAGCGATAGAAGCCCAAAAATTCACAAGCAAATCCAAGTGAGGTACCCAATGTTCATTTGTCATATCATCCCCAAGTTTAGCAATGAAAAAAGAACCTACTATATCATCTTTAAGTACTTTAATATAGAAGGTATTGACCATTGTACGTATATTTTCTTTTGTTATTTCCTGTGCTTGCATTGTTTCTCCATTATTTTATCTGGAGTTATAGCGTAAGGTATATAAAATTGCTTTGATATATATCAAGAAGAGGTTCTTAAAGTATATCCCTCAAAACTATCGCATAGTGAAGTACCACAAGGTTCAGTAAAAAGATTCCCATTGATGAGCCTTTTGATAAGAGTCTTTGTAGTGGTGTTTTTACTTTATGAACAGTCATCATACTGACTGTCATATGGATAATCGTTAAAACCACGATGACCGCGACGACATAGAGCTTTGTACGTAAGGCATCTATGACTTCATTGGTGACAGGAGAAAAGAGTATGGTAAGTAGCCCATTGTAATATATCATCGTTGTACCTGTGATTAGCAAGATGATAAGCGCACCCGTTTCATAATAGCCATAGATAGGACCAATACGTGGATAAACAGCATCCTGATCATTTTTATCACGAAGAGTAATACCCAAAACAAACATTAGAAATCCACCACCAATCCAGGCAATCGCAGCAATGAGGTGAAAGTGTAAAGCCCAGTTCATTATTTGACCTCTTTTTTAGCTTCTTTATTATGGTGCCCCATAGTACAATACATCTGCGCATTGTCATCCGTCAATAAAATGAGCTCATTTGGATCAATGTAGGTATAGAACTCACTATCATCAGGAATGAGAGAAACTTTAATGCCCAAATCTTTGAGTTTAAGATAGGTTTTGTATCCTAAACCTTTTACATAGAGTGTATCTACATTATACTTTTCAAAATTTGTAAAAAAGATATCTGATTTATCTGCTTTAAAATAATTTTCTTGAACTACAATGCCAGTCTCAGGGTCTAAAAATATAAACATAGGGGCTTTTCTAAAGCCCTTAGCGATGGTTTTCTCGTCAAGTTCTACAGGAATAAGTATCATAATCTAGCTATCCAACTTCAGTACAGCCATAAATGCCTCTTGTGGTACTTGCACCTTACCAATGGACTTCATACGCTTCTTACCTGCTTTTTGTTTCTCTAAGAGTTTACGTTTACGGGTAATATCTCCCCCATAACACTTCGCCGTAACATTTTTACCCATAGACTTCACGTTAGAACGTGCGATGACTTCGTTTCCGATGCTGGCTTGAATGGCTACTTCAAAGAGTTGTCTAGGGATGAGCTCTTTAAGTTGTGCCACAAATGCAAGTCCACGAGAGCGAGCCTTGTCGCGAGGAACGATGATAGAGAGTGAATCTACCACATCACCAGCCACACGGATGTCAAGCTTCACAAGATCACCCTCTCTAAAGCCCACAGGTTCATAGTCAAAACTTGCATACCCTTTAGTAATAGACTTCAACTTATCGTAAAAGTCCATGACTATCTCATTCATAGGAATGTCATACTCCAAAAGGACACGTGTCTCATTGAGGTAGTCCATTTTTATCTGCATACCACGACGGTCATTGAGTAATTTAATAAGGTTACCCAAGTACTCTTGTGGTGTTAAAATAGTCGCTTTCACATACGGCTCAAAAATTTTATCAATCTTTTGAGGTTCTGGAAGTTCAGAAGGATTTTGAATGACTACCTCTTCTCCATTGGTCTGCACAACTTGGTACACAACCGTTGGTGCAGTAGCAATGAGTTCTAGGTTAAACTCACGCTCCAAACGCTCTTTGATGACTTCCATATGAAGCATACCCAAGAAACCTGTTCTAAATCCCGAACCTAATGCCATAGAACTCTCTGGCTCAAAGCTTAAAGATGAATCATTAAGCTTTAGCTTATTGAGTGCATCACGCAGGTCTTCAAAACGATCTGTCTCTATCGGATAGATACCTGCAAATACAAAAGGTTTCGCAGGTTCAAATCCATCAATAGGCGTTGCCGTAGGATTTTTAGAGTCAGTAATCGTATCACCGACTTTCAGTGAGTCAACAGTTTTCAGACCCATAACAACGATACCTATCTCCCCCGTACGAATCTCATCTGTTTTTACAGGTGCGATAGGGTTTGGGTACATAAGGTTAAGTACTTGATGTTCATCTTTGGTTCCCATCACTTTTGCCATCTGACCTTTGGTGATTTTACCATCAAAGACACGTACAAGTGCAAGTGCACCTAAGTAGTTATCAAACCATGAATCATAAATAAGTGCTTTAAGTGGTGCACTGTCATCACCCACAGGTGCAGGAATACGCTCAACGATGCTGTCTACAAGCTCTGCCACCCCTTGCCCTGTTTTTGCAGAAACAAGGTTATGTTCTGTTGCGTCTATACCTATGGCCTCTTCTAATTCAGTGAGAACACGGTCTGGATCAGCAGCAGGCAAGTCTATTTTATTCACCACAGGAAGTAACTCTAAGTCATTTTCTATAGCAATGTAGACATTGGCAATGGTCTGTGCCTCTACACCCTGTGCAGCATCTACGATAAGCAGTGCGCCATCACTAGAAGCCAAAGAACGACTCACTTCATAAGAAAAATCTACGTGACCTGGAGTGTCAATGAGGTTAAGAATGTAATGTTCACCATCTTTTGCATAGTCCAAACGTACAGACTGCGCCTTAATGGTAATACCACGTTCTTTTTCTATATCCATAGTGTCCATCACCTGTGCAGACATCTGACGGTCTGTCACTGCCCCACACTCTTGTATGATACGATCAGCAAGCGTAGACTTTCCATGGTCAATGTGTGCGATGATAGAGAAGTTACGTATATTCTTCTGTGGTACTTTATGTGTCAATTTGTTTCCTGTAGGGTGGATATTCTTACCCACCAAAATATTAAAGTTTAAGATGGGTTAGAAAACCCACCCTACAAATTTTACGAGTTGCTTTCAAAAAGTGAGTTTACACTCTCGTTATTGTTCACTCTTCTTATTACTTCACCAAGCATAGAAGCTGTAGAGAGCATCTTAATCTTTTTAGAAGTTTTTGTCATTGGAATAGTGTTCGCTACAACCAACTCATCTAATGCACCATTTTCAATACGCTCATATGCAGGACCAGAGAGTACAGGGTGTGTACAACATGCCATCACCGAATTTGCACCCAAATCTTTAAGTGCCTGTGCTCCATGTGTCATAGTCCCAGCTGTGTCTATCATGTCATCGATGAGAATCACATCTTTACCTGCCACATCACCGATGATATTCATCACTTCTGATTCATTGGCTTTTTCACGACGCTTATCGACAATGATCATATCTAGACCCAGTTTCTTAGCAAAGTATCTAGCACGTGCTACCCCACCAATATCTGGAGAGGCAATGACGGGATTTGCAAAGTTTTTAGACTTGATATAATCCATAAACAAGATAGCCCCATAAAGGTTGTCTACAGGGATGTCGAAAAATCCTTGGATTTGTGATGCGTGTAGGTCAACTGTGACCATACGTGTAATACCTGCTGTCTCCATAAGGTTTGCCACAAGTTTCGCGGTGATAGGCACTCTTGGTGCGGCTTTTCTGTCCTGTCTTGCATATCCGTAGTATGGTACAACAGCGGTAATGGACTTAGCAGATGAACGCTTCAATGCATCAGTCATAATAAGCAGTTCCATCAAGTTTGCATTGGCTGGAGCAGAAGTCGGCTGGATAATAAAAACATCTTTACCACGTACGGACTCTGCAATTTTCACATTGATTTCACCATCTGAAAAACGGTTAATCTCTGCTTTTGAAAGAGGCATTTCCAAATATTTTGCTATCTCTTCAGAGAGTTCAGGGTTTGAGGTACCAGAAAAAATCATATATCCGCTCATAATGTAACCTTATGTGAGTAATTTGTTACGCGTATTTTACACAAATGTTGATAAAAAGGGGATTTAAAGGCTTGGAGTATTACACTTAGACAATTAAAATGTTTAACACGGAAACAAATGATACGAAAATTCTTTAGAAAAAAAGCCTCAGGCAAAGGTAAACTAGACACCTTTTTAGAAAAATACAATCTACCAAGAGCCTATTTTAACATCAACAGAAAGATGATCACCAGAGGTGTCTTCATTGGTCTTTTTTGGGGTTTCATCCCTATGCCTATGCAGATGCTGGCAGTCGTTGCTACCACGCCATTTATACGATTTAATGTACCCATAGCCATCGCGATGGTCTGGCTGAGCAATCCTTTTACTATGCCGCCAATGTACTATATGGAATACCTAACCGGTAATTTCCTCTTAGGCAAAGAAGGGTTAGACAACATAGAACTTACACTTGAGTGGTTTTCCAATCACATGGGTGATATCTTTGTACCTCTTTATGTAGGTACAGCCTTCTACTCCATCATTGTCTCTGGATGTATCTATTTCTTACTCAACTGGCTTTGGATACGTTCAGTCAAAGATGAGAAGAGTAAAAAAAGAAAGAAAAAGTAATTTTTCTTAACAGCTACGGTGCACATACCGTAGTCATATCATCAGCACTATTGACTGTACCTGTATAGATATCCCAACTTGTTAAACAGAAGTCTAATGTTTCATCTGCTTTCACATCATATTATATAGCATCATCTATGATGAGTTTTTAACTCGTTCCACAGCTCCAGCTGTGGAATGCATATCAGTATCCAAATTCACCATACTCTTTCCACCTCCAATAAACCATCAATCCCACTATAGTCTCTAGCACTACTATATCGCCAATGTTTAGCTT
>JALXBG010000130.1 GCA_026991605.1 Sulfurovum sp. | reverse complement strand
ATTCAAAAGAAATGTGAACTTGATGGTATTACCCTTAACAATGAAATTGTAAATTATATCGCTACACATATGGGTGATAATATTCGTGAAATTGAAGGTACCATTATAAAACTTAATGCACTTTCAAATATGTTAAATCAAGAAATTACACTTGATTTTGCACAAAATGCCATTAAAGATCAACTCAAAGAGAAAAGAGACAATGTAACCATTGATGATATTGTCAAAATCATATCTAAAGAACTCAATATTAAACCTTCGGATATGAAATCTAAAAAACGTACTAAAAATGTTGTAAGTGCCAGAAGAATAGCCATTTATTTAGCAAGAAATCTTACTCCTAATTCCATGCCACAAATTGCTGTATATTTTGGTATGAAAGATCACACTGCAATCTCACATGCAATGAAAAAAATCAATGAAATTATTGACAATGATGAAAACTTTAAAGTACTCCTTGAAGAACTTTCAAATAAAGTTCATACTAATACACAAAATGACGTATAGAAACTTGAATAAAAAAAAGATATAATTTTAAAAGTGAATAACTGTGAATGCTAATTTTTTTTAGTCACTCTCTCAAACAACGGTTATACAGGCAATAAAGTAGTTTTTCACAATTTCATGTCGAACTACTACTACGTACTAATATTATTAAAAATAAGGAAAGTCTATGAAGATACGAGCACAGAAACAGATAATAGAATCTATACTCATTAATCTACAACCTTTTTTAGAAAAAAAAGATGCAAGTCAAATTACTTCACATATACTCTTTAACACACAAGATGGTAAATGTATTATTAAAGCAACCGATTCAGAAATTGGATTGCAAATTGTAACTGCTAATATGATGATTGAAACAGAAGGTTCTTTTACTGCTAATGGTAAAAAACTTCTAGATATTATTCGTATATTAAAAGATGATGAAATTATTTTAGAAATATTAGATGATACACTTATTATAAAACAAAAACACTCTAAATTCAAATTGCCTACCTTTGATCCAAATATGTATCCTAGCTTTCCGACTATAGAAGATAAACCTCAAATATCACTTGATTCCTTAAGCCTTATTCAAAACCTTAAAAAAATATCTCCAGCAATTGATACAAACAATCCAAAATTTGAACTTAATGGTGCGCTTATTAATATAAAAGAAAATTCTACAGATTTAGTAGGAACAGATACAAGAAGACTTGCTATTGCATCGATTCCAGGAAATAACAGCGAAGCACTTTCTCTTATTGTTCCTAAAAAAGCTATTTTAGAGATACAAAAACTATTTTTAGATCAAATTGATATTTATTTTGATGAAACCAATCTTATTATTGCAAATGAAAATTATTTTTTCTATACACGATTAATTAACGGTAAATTCCCAGACTATCAACGTATTATTCCTGCTACGACTAAACATCAAATCACTTTGCCTAAAAAAGAGATGATTGATGCTATTAAAATGATTACCACTATTTCTCAAGAAATTAAAATGATTTTGCTTTCAGATACTATCATATTTGAATCTTTAAGTGCAGACAATGTTGAAGCCAAAACAGAATTAGAAATCAATACAGGTTTATCTGATAAATTTGAACTTTCTTTTAATTCTAAATATATATTAGACTTTATCTCACAAGTTACTAAAAATGAATTTACTATTGCGTTCAATGAGCCATCTCTACCATTTATCGTAAAAGACGATAATTTTATTACAATCATCATGCCAATTGTTGCATAAAAGGAATAATCTTAAATGAGTGAAATTTCAACAAAATATATTTTTGTTACAGGTGGTGTACTTTCTTCTTTAGGAAAAGGTATCACTGCTGCAAGTGTAGGAACATTATTAAAACATACAGGGCAACGTGTAGGTGTTCTCAAATTAGACCCATATATCAACGTTGACCCTGGTACGATGTCACCACTAGAGCATGGTGAAGTTTTTGTTACCAAAGATGGTGCAGAAACGGATCTTGATTTAGGACACTATGAAAGATTTTTAGATACTTCTTTGACACAAAATAACAACTTTACTACAGGACTTGTTTATAAAACAGTTATTGAAAATGAACGTAAAGGGAAATACCTTGGAAAAACCATTCAAGTTGTACCTCATATCGTCAATGAAATAAAAGAGCGAATTTTTCGTGCTGGTGAGGGTAAAGATATTCTTATCGTTGAACTTGGAGGAACTACTGGAGATATAGAAGGTCTTCCTTTTCTTGAAACAATTAGACAGATCAAACATGAATTAGGTCGTTCTCGTGTGATGAATATTCATGTGACTCTTTTACCATACATCAAAGCAGCAGGTGAACTTAAAACTAAACCTACTCAGCATTCTGTACAAGAGTTAAGACGTATAGGTATTGCACCTCATATGTTAGTACTTCGTGCAGAAGTACCTGTAACAGCTGATATTAAACGTAAAATAGCCTATTCATGTGATGTTGAAGAAGATTCTGTTATTGTAGCTGAAGATGCATCGACTATTTATAAAGTACCTTTAAACTTTTTAGCACAAGATATTCTTACGCCTATTTGTAAACAATTAGAACTTACTAACTGTGAGCCAAAAATGGATGAGTGGGGTCTTTTGGTTAATAGAATTATTATGCCAAATGATGAAATGAAAATAGCCTTTGTAGGTAAATATCTAGATTTAAAAGAATCCTATAAATCACTCACTGAAGCACTGATTCACTGTGGTGCACATCTTGATACAAGAGTAAACATTAAATGGGTAGACTCTGAAAAAGTTGAAGATGATGGAGCAGAAAAATACCTGAATGACTGTGATGGTATTTTGGTTGCTGGTGGTTTTGGTGAACGTGGTGTTGAAGGTAAAATTTTATCGATTCAATATGCCAGAGAAAACAAGATACCTTTCCTTGGTATCTGTCTTGGAATGCAACTTGCTATGGTAGAATTTGCTAGAAATGTACTTAAATTAGAAGATGCAAACTCTGTAGAATTTAACGAAGAAACTTCTACACCTATCATTTATCTTATCGATGAATTTATAGATGCTGCAGGAGCAAAACAAATACGTACAGCAAAAACTGCTATGGGTGGAACACTGAGACTTGGTGAGTATGAATGTGAAACCAAAGAAGGTTCTAACTTACGTGTTGCCTATGATGCACCAATGATTTTTGAACGACATAGACACCGTTATGAAGCCAATCCTAAATATAGAGAAGCTTTAGAAGCCAATGGTATGGATATTACTGGTGAGTCTCATGGACTTATAGAGGCTGTAGAAGTTACAGATCATCCATGGTTCTTAGGGGTACAGTTTCACCCAGAATTTACGTCAAGACTACAAAATGCAAACCCTTCTATCTTAGCATTTGTGGATGCTGCACAAAAACATAAAAACCATTAAAGAACGCAAAATGAACAAAGTCCATTTTTACTACGTTAACACTGGGTTTTCTTCAGCAGAAAGCTCACGTGACTAGTCACGTATAATTATGGAATATAAGCCATTAACGCTCCCTGCGTTAGAAACACTTTTACAAAATCGTTTTAAAGAGGGATTTCTCTCTTTAAAAGATCTCCCCAAACCTTCTACCTTTAAAGATATGGACAAAGCCACAGAGCGTATTGTTCAAGCCATACATAATAAAGAAAAAATAACCATTATTGGTGATTATGATGTTGATGGGGTGACTTCTACCACGCTTATGAGACTTTTTTTTGAAGAAATAGAGTATAACATAGAGTGGATTATTCCCAATCGTTTTAAAGATGGTTATGGACTCTCTGCCAATATTATCCCTCGTATTGTTGGTACAGACTTAGCCATAACTGTAGATAATGGTATCTCAGCTGTCTATGCAGCGAAGCTTTGTAAAGAAGAGGGGATAGAGCTTATTATTACCGACCACCACTTACTTGCTCCTGAAGTACCTGAATGTTATGCTATCATCGACCAGAAACAAAAAGAGTGTAATTTTCCTTATTCTGATGTTTGTGGTGCACAGATAGCCTGGTATCTCATTGCCTCTCTTAAAAATGCATTAAACAGCAAAATAAATATGATGCCTTATATGGAACTGACAGCCATTGCTATTATCGCAGATATGATGCCATTACAACACATCAACAGAGCAATGGTAAATGC
>JALXBG010000129.1 GCA_026991605.1 Sulfurovum sp. | reverse complement strand
ATACAGGTAAGTACGCAAACATCTACGCGATGCTCTACTCTAACCTAAGTAAAACACACCACTCCATACCAGAACTTGAACTCTCACGTAAGATACTCAAACAGATGTTACAAGATGAACTCTGCAATCTACGTCTCCTTAGCTGTGATGCCATGGAATTTGGACTTAGAGTAGCCGCCGGACATGGACTCAATATGCAAAATGTCTCTGAGATTGTAGAGATAGAAACCATAGAAGAGTTAAATATAGGACAGAGCATCGTTGCTCGGTCTGTGTATGTAGGGTTAGAACAAGCGATACTTGATATGAAAGCGAAATTGATACGTTAATGCAAAAAGTAGCCATAAGTATCGGTGACCTTAACGGCATAGGTATCCAGCTTGCATTGGAAAATCATGATGCCGTCTCGAAGTTAGTCACCCCAGTGTACTGCATAGATAAAGCGATGTTAGCACAGGCTGCTAAGAAACTAGAGCTTTCTATACCTGATGATTTCAAAACCATCGAAAACATCACTTCAACTTTTGAAATAGAGGCAGGAACAGTCACTAAAGAGAGTGGTGCTTATGCTTATACTTCTTTTACAACAGCCGTTGAACTAGCACGTGATAAAAAAGTAGATGCCATCTGTACCCTACCCATCCATAAAAAAGCATGGGAGAAAGCAGGCATAAACTATAAAGGTCATACCGATGCTCTGCGTGATTTTTTTGATGCAGAGGCTATTATGATGCTAGGGTGTGACAAAATGTATGTGGCACTCTTTACAGAGCATATACCATTAAAGGAAGTAGCAGATGCTATCAATGAAAAAGACTTAACACGATTCTTTATCGATTTTTATAACACTGCCAAACCTACATCAACTGTGGGCGTGTTAGGGCTTAACCCTCATGCAGGGGATGATGGGGTACTTGGGGATGAAGAGAAGATAATTCAACGCGCTATTGATAGTGCCAATGCAACCCTTCAAGAAGCTCAGGGAACGGATAATAAGCTTGTCACGGTTGCTGAGCCTGTCGAAGTATACAGTGACCCTTTGGTACCTGATGTAGCATTTACACCTAATGTACGTAAACACTATACGCACTACATAGCCATGTACCACGACCAAGGCTTAGCACCACTCAAAGCACTGTACTTTGATGAAGGTATCAATGTGAGTTTAAATCTGCCTATTTTACGTACTTCTGTTGACCATGGTACGGCATTTGACATTGCCTATAAAGGGGTGAAACTCAATAACCTTAGTTACATCAACGCTATCAAATACATTAAAGAATCCAAATGAAAAATCGTTTTATAATCACTATATCAGACATTCATGGCTCTAAACAGTATTCTGTTCATGAGATTATCAAGAAAATCATCTTTTTTGCTATTCTCACTTTTTTACTCATAGGTGTGGGAACCTTTTTTTATATTAAATTTCTTAACAGTAAGGTTGATACTTTACGGGAAGAGACTACATCCTACCAACAAGAGATGCTTCATTTACAAACAGTCAGTGAGGGTCTCAAAAAAGAGAATAAACAACTCAATACCTTAAAACTACAACTTGCTAAAGTCATCGATGAGAATACCGATAAACTAAACTCTATGAAATCACACTTACGAGAAGTCGAAGAGATTATTGGTATTGGTCCAGATATCAATGCAAGTTTTGCTGAACGTATACAACAAGCAAAAGTACATGAGGAAGAGACCAAAAAGAAGATTGTTGAGAACATACAAAATGAAGTAAAACAGGAAAAAGTTTCTGCTATACAAAAAGCTTTACTACTCAACAGCATCCCAAATGGAAAACCACTACACTACAAACGTATAGCAAGTCCTTTTGGCTACAGGATTCACCCTGTGACACATAAAAACACCTTTCACGCAGGACTTGACCTTCCTGCCAAATATGGTACACCCATCTATGCACCTGCCAGTGGTGTTGTGGTCTATGCTGACAAAAAAGGTGCCTATGGTAACTTTATGCTGATTGCACACTCTTATGGATTTAAGACTGCATATGGGCATCTCAGTAAATTTGCTGTTAAAAGTGGTGACTATGTCACAAAAGGACAAAAAATTGCCTATGTAGGTAGTACAGGAAGAAGTACAGGACCGCATTTACATTATGAAATAAGGTACCTAACAAAATGGGTAGACCCAAAACCATTTATGTTTTGGAATTTAGACAATATTAACTATATAACAGATAAAATAGACACCGTTAATTGGAAAAGTATTTTAAAACAGACAGAAAAACTTATCAGTCTTTCTACAAAATAAGGAACATCTATGGCACTCTTTGGCGATAAAAAAGAAAAAAAAGTAGCTAAGAAAACTAATAAAACTGACAAAATATCCTCAGCAACTATTATAACATCATGTATGAAAGTGACAGGTAACCTAGATGGCAGTGACACTATCCATATAGATGGGCATGTTGTAGGGAACATTACAGTAAATAACACATTGGTTATCGGTAAAAGTGGTATGGTTGAGGGTGATGTTAGAGCAAAACATGCCATTATCAATGGTGGACTTCAAGGGACGATTAAATGTGAAAATCTTGAAGTAATGCAGACTGGTAAAGTCTCTCGCTACATTGAAGCAAAACATCTTGTACTTGATGGTACAATTGATGGAGATATCAGCGCTTCAGAAGAGATAAAAGTGTTAGAGAATGCCAATATACATGCCGCAAGCCTCAAAAGTAAAAGCATCATTGTACATGGACAGATACAAGGTACAGTCATTGCCTCTGAGATTTTGGAGATAGGTTCAAAAGGTTTCGTTGAAGGTCAGATTACTGTTAAAAATATTAAAACCGAAGAAGGCGGAAGAATGATAGGAACTATGTCAACCTATCAAGAAGAAGATTTTAAACCACAAGCACAAAAGAAAGAGAACAAACCTGCAAAAAAACCAATCCCTTCAAAATAAAAATGAAGACAACTTTTTTTCTAAAAAATAAGCGCTAAAAAAGCGCTACTCTTTCTTCTTCTAGCATTTCACAATTTTCATTCATTAATGTACACAATCTCTCTTGACATGACATACATAAATAACGATAGTTTTGCATATCGTAGTGGATAGTATCACCCTCATGAATATCATCATAACATTCCGCACAAACATTTGTGACACGTAAAAGAATCTCGGCTGTAGCTTCTTGCGTTACAAAACAGGCACTACTCATTTTCATTTCCTAGTTTATCTATCATCTCTTTAGCTACCTCTAAACTGTTGTCCAGTTCATGAGCTTTTTTATAGCCTATAAGTGCTTCTTTTTTACGACCTAAATCATACAAAGTATTGGCATAATTAAAGTGATGTGGTGCATATTCAGGGTCAAGAAAAATCGCTTTTTCATGGTGTTTTTCTGCACCATCTTCATCTCCGAGCTTATGTAGCACATTTGCAAGAAGTGCATGTGCCATATCATTATTTTCATCTAAAGTTAAAAGCTTCTCATAACTCTCTTTTGCTTCAGTATAGTCTTTTGTTTGCATAGCTACAAAACCCATTTTCTGCAAAGCATCAACATTGTCAGGTTCGATAATAAGCGCAGAACCTAACGCTTTTTTTGCTTCATCAAAATCTTTCTTTTCCACCGCCTCATCAGCCATAAGTAAAAGCTGTTCCATACGGGTTGGTTCAACTGCAGGAGTAGAAAATGTTTTATCTGGGCGATTGATACCACCGATCTGTTCATCCGCTACTTTCGCTTCAAAATCTACACCACGTTTAGGGAAATTTCCAGAAAAAAGTTGTTTAAAAAAGAGATAAAATACACCACCAGCGACAATGAGAAGTAAGAGTTGAAATATAGTCATAAATTCTCCAAAAGTTTATATGACATCATAGAATAATCTAACTTAATGTATTATTTTTTAAGTTGTGCTGCTATTTTTCCTATCGCAACATCCATCTCTTCTCTCGTATCAAAAACAAATGAGTATTTTTCCTCTTCACCAAGGTTTATAAATACACCATAGCCAACAACTTCTACCTTACCTTTACCTTCCACTTCTATCCACTCAAGACTCACTTGGGTCGTTTCATCTTCATAACCTGTTTTTATAACTACTGCAGGGTAGAGCTGTGTAATCTCTTTTGTATCAAATTGTTTTTCTTCTATTGTAATAATCATAGTACGATTATAGTATAATTTTTATAATTTAATCTAAGGAATATATGATGAGTTTAAAGGACCAAATCAAATCTGACGTAAAAGATGCCATGAGAGCAAAAGACGTTGTTAAAAGAGACACACTTCGTAATATACAGGCAAGTATTAAACAGATAGAAGTAGATGAACGCAGAGATGTTACAGATGCTGATATAGAAAGTATCATGATGAAGTATCTTAAACAAAGAGAAGATGCAAAAACACAATTTGCTGATGCAGGACGTAATGACCTTGTAGAAAAAGAAGATGCAGAAATAGATATCATCAAAGCCTACTTACCTGAGCCGATAGATAATGCAGAACTTGAAACCGTACTTAATGATATCATAGCCACAGTCGGTGCAGAGAGTATGAAAGACATGGGTAAAGTCATGGCTGCAGCCAAAGCTGCCATAGGAAGCCGTGCAGATGGTGGACGTATTAATATAATGGTGAAGAAGTTACTTTCTTAAATCATTTCCCTTCAACAGGCTCAGGGATAAAAGCCTTATATATTGCTGGCTGAGCCTGTCGAAGTCCCATATTTTACAGTTCTAATTGCTTCTGTGATATCATCTTGACGCATAAAGTGTTCTCCTACCAAAAATGCATCTGCACCCACTTTATTTAACTCTACCACTGTTTCATGATCATTGATACCTGATTCAGCCACGATAATTTTACCATTGGGGATAAGAGGAATAAGTCTCTCACTTAAGCTCATATCCATCTCAAATGTCTCAAGATTACGGTGATTAATCCCTATAATATCTGCTCCTGCAAAAATGGCTTTTACCAAGTCTGTTTTGTTATGTACTTCAACAAGTACATCAAGCCCTAGGTGTAATGCATAGTCATGGAGTTCTTTTAGCTCTTTATGACTGAGTGCCATAGCGATGAGTAAAATGTAGTCTGCACCAAAAGCCAGTGCTTCGAGTACTTGATATTTGTCTACAATGAAATCTTTTCTAAGCAAAGGAAGACTCACATATCGGCGTACCATCCCAAGATACTCTTTATCACCTTCAAAGAAGTGAGGCTCTGTCAGGATAGAGAGTGAGTCTGCCCCACCCTTTTCATACGCCTGTGCTATCTCCATAGGGTCAAAATCTTCACGTATCACACCCTTAGATGGACTCGCTTTTTTCACTTCTGCAATGATACGGTATGGGTTTTCTTCTGTAGAACGCAGAGCTAATTTTACATCTTTAGGTACAAAAGGGTTAAATGCCAATGAGCGCCCTAGCCAATCCATAGGATAATCCACTTTACGTTTTTCTAAGTCTGCTTTGGTCTTTTTGATAATTTCATCTAATATCTGAGCCATAATTTATTCCATCTTTTATAATTTCGCGTATTATAGCCAAAGCTACCCTAGAGTTATTTGCATTGCTTTATCACATTCCAGTGCGCAACAATCTCTTTCTCTTTAAGTCCCTCTTCATCTACAACACGCTTCATGAGTTCATAAGCCTTTGTACACTTTCTTTCTTTGTAGTATCCCCATGCTAAGGAGTCAAGATAATAGGTATTATCAGGTTGTTGCACCAAAGCATCTTGAATAATTTTCATACCCTTTTGAATGTCTACATTTTTATCTATCAAGGTATAACCATAATAATTCAAATAGATACTGTCATCATTACCTAGAGCAATCGCTTTTTCAAACTGTGTAAGTACATCTTTTATCATTTTTTTATCATTTTTATTTGTCGCTGATTCAAAAATCATGACACCTTTTTCAGCAATCCATTTGGAATCTTTCTCTTTTTTGTAAAGTTTGTCTGTAAGACTTAATGCTTTAGAAAACTCTTTTTTTTCTCTATAGAGCTGATAAAGCAATATATCATCTGCATGATTTCGTTCTAAAAATGATATTGCACCATCCATGTCATGTTTATATCCATAGGCTAAAATAATTTTAGAAAGATATGCAGGATTTTTATCTTGCTTGTACATTGCTTTATATGTTTCCAATATACCATCAACATCTTTTTCTTTTTGATACATCAAAAGCAATGCACCATACACATCATTACTAACAACTACATTCATACGGCGGTGTGTTTCTAAAAGTTGGATTGCTTTTTTTCGCTCTCCTGTAAACTCATCCATAAGTTCAACCATACGAAGCAGTACACTTTCTCGTGGCACTGTCGCGTAGATTTTTTCTAAAAGACTCAGTGCACGTTTATACTCACCCGCATACAAAAAGGAGTTTGATGCCAAATCCAAATCCATAGGTGAGCTGGACTGTTCAAGTAAAAATTCTGCCTCTTTTTTAGCATTGTCTACTTGTTGTACTGTCAAATAAAGGGGAATTAGTAAACGATGTAGTGCTATTTTGTTAGGATGTTGTGTATCCCATATTTTTAAACGGTCTATAGTCTCACTAATGTACTTTCTTGCCATAAGCGCAGAGGTTGCTTCTTTATAAAGATATACCTCTGCACCTGTTTCATCAAAAAGTTTTTTATAGACTTGATAACTGTTATCATACGATTTATACGCATCATACAAAATACCTCTTACGATGAGTTCATCTTCTTGTGCACTTATCAATGGGGTAGCATCAAGTACTGATGTACCCAAACTAAATGTAACAAGTAGGCTTAATACTATACGATTCCAGGACACTCTTTTCGTACCTCTTCTTCATCATTTTTAAACTGTTCCCAAAAAGGAAATGTACGACATTGTAAAGGTCGTACAGGGTAGATGGAACAGCGTTTTTGTGTCTCATCGAAAAAGATACAGGCAAAATTATCAGGTGCAAGCTGTTTTTCTATGAGCGAATAGCGATGTTTTACTTTTCTTAAGTACATTGTAGCAAATTCTTCTACTGAAAGGTTAACAAAGGTTGCCATATTTTGTATCTCTTCATATTTTGCCCAGATATATCCACTCTCACCCGTACAACAATGCCCACCACAGGCTTCACAGGCAGAGGGGTCAAACTTGAACTTGTATTGTTCGTGTATCATAAACTCCATGGTTAAAAATCTCCTTTAATACTGTTCGTATTTGCCTTATCAAAAGCTTCTTGTGCTTTAGGCATATAGACACTCGTTTCATCAAAAACTACAAAAGGTGGTAATACTTGTGTCATGGACTTTGAGTTATTACGTGCAGCTATCATGACAAGTTTTGATTCTCTGTCTATTTTAGAGTGTACAAATTGCACTTTTTCTGGGTTAATACCATTTAGTTTCAGATGATGTAAAAGCAAATCTATTTGCTTCGCATCGTAACAAAAAATAAACCAGCCTTTAGGCTTCAAAAAAGTCTTCACCCGTCGTATAAAACGCTCTATCGGCAGATGATGTGCATATCTTGCAATATTTAAATGTATATCTTCACTTTGTTGTACGCGTTCATCATAAAAAGGTGGATTTGAGATAATGTAATCAAAACGATCTTGGGTTTGAAGCTCCGTAAAGTCACCTAAATAACTTTGTACATCAAAACCATTAAGCTGATAATTGTACTCTGCATAATCCAACATCTTTTTTTGTTTATCAATAATAGATGTCTCTATGGGAAAATCACGACTCAATAGTAGTGAAATAACACCAACCCCACAACCTACATCGAGAAGTGTTCCTTTAGGTTTAAATGTAGATATAAAGTTGTAAAGAAAAATAGAGTCACTATTATAGCAATAACCCGATGTAGGTTGGTAAAGAAACACATAAATGCCTTGTGAAATTTTGTTTATTTTACAATAAATTGTGCATTATGACTCATAAAAGAGTCATAAATATAAATTTACTTTTTATCTGTATACATCTTTATGCTTGATGCATCAGGTATTGAAGTATCTGTAGTAGGTGTTTTTATTTGTGCTTCAGGTACTTTTTCTTGTACTGGAACTTTTACAGCTTCTGTAGCCTGTACCTGTTCTAATGGTACTTGCTGTTGTGGTACCTTATAACTTGATTGTTGCACTGGTTGCTGTTGTTGATATCCTTTAACTTGCCGTCTTTGAGATTGTTGATATCTTTGTTGCACGGGTTGTTGTTGAGATGCTTGTTGTACCGGTGCCTGTTGTTGATATCCTTGAACAGGTTGATGTTGTTGATACGTTTGTTGCATTGGACGGTTAACACCAAATGATTTTAAAGAATTAATAGTTTCATTTAAATTTTTATCATTTTTTTCTTTTGCACTACTAATAAGTTGATATTCAGCTTCATAATCCAAGGCTCCTGTAGCTGGTAAACCTGATCCCATTTGATATTCTCTAATAGCATTACGAGAGCCACCACCTAAAAGACCATCAATTCCGCTATGATAATATCCATGTATCTTAAGCGCAACCTGTACCTTTTTATTTTTAGCTCTATTTGTAGAGTTTGCAGCAATAAGATATCTATCAAACTCAAATAAAGTACCCAAATAAATTAATGTATCACGTACATTTTGCTGTAAAGATGCATCGTTACTTATCCCATATGCAATATTCATATCTTTTATTGCAGTTCTTGTCTCAAAAGAATTAATCTGCCCATCAATTCTACCATGATAAAATCCTAAACTTGTAAGTGACTGCTGAATAAGCCTTTCATTTGTCATTACTGGTGCAGAAATATGTTTCTTTCTATGTTTTCTACGCACTTTATGATGGCTACTGCTAGCGCCACGGCTACTTCCATAATAAATCTCATCACCCAAACGTGCACCTGCTGCATTTGTTGCCTGCCCTGCAACATTATAGATAAGCTGATCTAACATAGATGCTTGAGATACTCCACCTAATGCCAAGATACCCACAGACACTACAAATAATTTTTTAACTTTTAACACAATATTATTCTCCTTTTATGATTCATTAAAACATAGATACTTTGAATCTACATCATATTCTATTTTTCTATAATGATTTATCTATAATAGTATCTACCATGACTATAATAGCCATCATCATAATATCCACCATAATATGAATCTTTATAATTATGAGCTGCTGGTTTACCCACGTGATCATTTGGTGGTATACACCCTGTAAATATAAATGCTGACAACATAAGTATCGCTAACGTACCTAATTTAATTTTTCTACTTGACATAAACGTTCTCCCTTATTTAATAAATGTAAGATTATATAATCTATAGACAATTGTAGAGTAAATTTCCTTATAAATTGATACTCTAAAAATTCTTTATCCCCAATGCCACAGTTTTTTCAAACTCAGCAAAAGCTGTATCCATAGCATGAACAATACTTTCCACATCAGATTTGCTAGCAACTTTTGTTGAGAAAAGACGTGACATACGTTTTTTTGTTTTTATATTTTCTACACTCCATGTAGCATCTAAATATACACTATCTCCTTGTGCGATAAATCGTGTAACATGTACTGATACTTTAATATCAGGCTGCTTATCTATCTCCCAGGGATACATATAAACATCTGGTTGCTTGAATTTCTTCTGTAAATACCCTATAAGCCTGCTAGTAAGACCACTGTCTAAGTCTTCTCCCCATTGTGCTGTACCTAATAGGGTAATGTGGCTTGGTGAGTCAGCTATAGCAATCTCTCTTTTGTAAAGATACCCTGGCACTGTCACTTTCTCTACACCAATAACTCCCTTGTGACTAGGGTAAATCTTTTGTGGTTGAGAAGATACAGAGAGAATGTAGTAACTACTGCTACCTGAAACACATCCATTCAATCCAAAAAGTACAATCAGGGGTAAAAATATATTCAACAATTTCATTAGTTATCTCCAAATATGAGTGAGTTAGGCTTTCTGTTGAGCATACGCAAAAAGGCTTGCATCTCTTGAGATGTTTTAGTGAGTATCTTCAGTGTTTGCGTAAGTTGTTCTTTTACAAGAGAGTTACTGTCATATCCTTTGACCACTTGTTGTGTGCTTTTAAGAGTCTTTGTCATCTCACGCAGTGTTCTATTTAACTCATCTGGCATCACTTCAAAAGACTTCTTGCTTGTCATTTTATTAATATCATCTACTGTATGTGTAAGCTGTACAAGCAGTTCATCTACATGTTTTACAGGTTTTTCACTGGCATCAACCACTTTTTTGACAGAAGTCACCAACTCATCTAGTGGCAAGTTATTGAGCTTGTCCAATATCTGTGTTACAGAGTCCATGATACTGGAGGAACTTTGGCTTGTCATAGGTAAACGTGCATACTTCTTACCTTGAATAATAGTTCCTTCACCATCATGATGATGAAAGGTCAAATCAACATACTGTACTCCAGTAATAGGATCCAAGACCGAAATTTTTGCACGTAAACCCTCTTCCACTGCCTGATAAAAGTTTTCTTCCCCTGTACTGTTTGTATCATGAAGATCATCAAATACAGAAGTGTCTATCTCTATCAATACCGCACCTACCATATGGTGTTTATTCTTATTGTAAGAGAGTTTTATCTTTAAGACTTTCCCTATATCAAAGCCATCAAAGCGTATAACAGAACCATGACTTAAACTAGAAATCGAATCTTCCGTCAACAAAAGAAACTTATGATTTTCCTTCATTCCCGAACCTACAGTATGATTCTCAGCATCTGTTTGATTTTTGTGCAGGGTAAAAATATAATCAGAAGGTGTCTTCCTACCTTTTTTAACATTAGGCGAAGAAAATACGATACCTCCTGTTAATAAAAAATTTAAGGGGGCAATATCTACATCAATCTTTCCACGAGTAAAGTCAACACTCATCGTATTTTTCATCCAAAATTTTGTATCGGTATGGATATAGGCAGCATATTGATTTTGAACATATACCACAACATCTACATGTTTATCATCAAGAGAGAGATATTTATAAGCAACTTTTCCTACTTTAATATTTTTATAAAATACAGGCATACCTACTGAAATATTTTTACCATCTTCAGATCTTAGATGAAAATACTTCCCTTTACTTGTATCTTGATACGGTTGTTCAAGCCCAATGTGACGTTTTCTAAAAGTACCTCCAGGCTCGGAATAAACATCAATATAAGTTCCAGAAAGTAATGTATCAAGCCCAGAAATACCCGAAAAACCCACTTCAGGTTTTACTATCCAAAATCGCGCTTTTTCTGTCATATAAGGTTTCGAAGCTTTAGAGTTCATACGTACACGAACAATCACCCCATCAGTATCTTCTGTAATATAAATTTTGGTCACTTTCCCTATAGGTACATTTTTAAACTTCACAACACTCTGTCCTGCTACTAAACCTTCATTTTTAGGAAAGATAATCTCTATCTCAGGACCTAAGTCATCAAAATATTGGTAGGCAAGCCAACCTGCAATCATTAGTGCAATAAACGGCACAATCCAAATGGAAGTAAAAAAGTTAAATGTATTGGACTCTTCTACTTTAGGAAGATTTGTTGACATATAATTATATTCCTTAATTTATAGGTTTCTATTTTCTTGAATCAATGTTTCATCAAAGGCATGTGCTGCCAAAAGGGTAAAAAAAACAGAAATAGCAAAAGCTGTAGCAGCTGTCCCTGCAACGATAGAGATATTGGACAAATGTATCAATGCTGCAAGAATTGCCACAACAAAGACATCAATCATTGACCAAGGTCCTATCACCTCTGTGATATAGTACAATTTATGTTTATCAACTTTTTTATCTTTTCCGATAGGGTATTTTACACTAATTAAAAGATAAAACAAAATGAGAAATTTAATCACAGGAATCATAATAGAAGCAAAGAAAATAACCATAGCAATTGGGTAAGAGCCGTGTTCCCATAAAAGCACAACCCCACCTAAAATGGTACTACCATCATGGGCACCAAAAGTATTGGTAATAAGCATAGGGTATATGTTGGCAGGAATATATGCGATAATCGCTGTAATAAGAAAGGCCCAGGACTTTTCAGTACTAAAACTTGTATGATGATAAATAGCCGAACCACAACGGCGGCAAGTATTTTTTTTCCCTTTATCAATATTCACAGCCGAACAGATAGGACAGGGAATGAGTTTTTTTTCATCAATTTCTATCATGCTTTAGATTCTTCCCACACTATACGTTTTCTTAACATCCATATCTCTGAAATATGTACACGTTTTACAATATATAAATCAATTAAAACAAAAACGATGAGCGAATAAAATGCTATTCCAATATGAATCTGTGCGTATCCAATCAATTTTACCAGTGCAACTAAAATAGAAATAAGAAAAATATCTGGCATACTCCAAGGAGTAATGTGTGCTAAAAGTATGAGTAAATCTTTAGTCCACTGCTCTCCACGCTTTAGTTTTAACAACGCAAACAAAATCATATTTATCATAAAAATCATCAAAGGAAATATAAAAATGAGAAACATACAGAGTAAGCCGACAATATAAAATCCATTATCAAGCAAACTAAATATAGTTTTAGGAATGGTAATAAACTGTTCATGCCCCAAGATTTCAATCTGCACCAAAGGGAAAAAGTTTGCCATAGCAAAAAAAATAAACCCCGTGATACTGAGTGCCAATCCCTTATCAATCAGCGTTGTATCATACCAATATAAGATACCACCACACTCCGAACAACATGCTTTAGACCCATCTTTGATAGGGACTTCCTGATGGAGTGTATAACATTGATGACAGATGATAAGATTGTCTAAGGCAGCTTCATTTTCAAGTTTCATGGTTATAATTATAACCAACGATAGAGGACATTGGTTTAATTTGTGAAACAAATTCAAACTGTGTCCTCAAAAAGGAACTATGATGAATATATTGAGTATCAATAAAGTCATTGAACATGACACACTCTCTATTACAAATATTACAGAATCAATATTACCAACACAGCCAAATATGGAAGATTTTGACTATATTATCATCAACGGTGGTGATGGTACTATCAGGCGTGTTATAAAAATTTTACATACACTAAAATACAATGCTTCTATTATACTCAATCCTACAGGGTCGTTTAATGTCATAGCCAAGTTACATCGTGTACCATCTCTTGATACTGTACTTCAAGCCCTGTCTGAAGAAAAAACACCCGCAATACAAATACAAAACTATTACAGTCTCAATGATGAGATGTTTCTTTTCTCCGCTGGAAATATGGGAGATCTGCAACATATTTTTCTCTCAGAGACGCTACGCTTTGGTATGCTAAAAAGGGGGATAGCGAAATACATTCTAGCTGTACTCTTCCTGCTCCCTGTGCACCTCATCATGACACCTTTTATGCTTATGAGTAAACGCAAGTTTTTCATCTTTACCCCTGCAAAGTTCATCCCTAAATTTGGTTCATTTTATGGAAAAGTAAAAGATATGGAAATAGATTTAGACAACAGCTATAACCATATTGAACTCGATGGAGATGTGGTTACTATTGAAGAGCAGATACTACAAATAAGCCCTGCTGGAAATATAGATATTGTTGTATAG